>CAZKXK010000174.1:0-5235 GCA_964556585.1 uncultured Anaerolineaceae bacterium | reverse complement strand
CAGCGGCCTGCTCGCCTTCATCGACCACCTGGTGGAATGGAGCCGCGGCGTCCCGATATACGTGGTCGCGCTCGCTCGCCCGGAGCTGCTGGAGACCCGGCCGGACTGGGGCGCCGGCAAGCGCAACTTCACCAGCCTCACGCTGGAGCCGCTCTCGCCCGAGGCCATGCGCGCGCTCCTCGCGGGCCTCGTGCCCGGCCTGTCCGCCGCGGCCGCGACACGGATCGTCGCGCGCGCCGACGGGGTTCCCCTGTACGCCGTGGAGATCGTCAGGATGCTGGTGGCCCAGGGTTCCCTGGAGGCAGCCGACGGGGTCTACCGGCCGGTGGGCGACCTGGCCGACCTGGCCGTGCCGGAGACGCTGCACTCGCTGATCGCGGCACGCCTCGATGGCCTGGAACCGGCCGACCGGACGCTCCTGCAGGCAGCCGCGGTGCTGGGCCATACCTTCACGGTGGACGGCCTGGCCGCCGTCGCGGCGCTCGACGCCGGCGACGTGGAGCGCCGCCTGCTGTCGCTGGTTCGCCGGGAGCTCGTTGCCCGCGACCTGGACCCGCGATCCGTGGAGCGCGGCCAGTTCGCGTTCGTCCAGTCGCTCGTTCGCGAAGTCGCCTACACCACGCTCTCGCGGCGCGACCGCAAGTCCCGCCACCTCGCGGCGGCCCGCCATTTCGAGACGCTCGTGGACCAGGAGCTGGCCGGGGCGCTTGCGAACCACTACCTGGCCGCCTACCGCAACGCTGTCGAGGGCCCGGAGGCCGAGGCGCTCGCCGCACAGGCGCGGATCGCGCTGCGGGCGGCCGGGGACCGGGCGGTCGCGCTGGGAGCGCAGGAGCAGGCGCTGGGGTTCTACCGTGACGCGATCGAGGTGACCAGCGAACCGGACGACCGAGCGGTCCTGCTGGAACGTGCCGGCACGGCGGCATCCGCCGCGGGATTCCACGAGGAGGCCGAGCGCCACCTGGCGGAGGCCATCGAGCTGCTCCGGGCCGTGGGCGACCGAAGCGGCGCAGCACGGGTCAGCGGGAGCCTGGCCGACGCGCTGTTCGGGCGCTACCGCCTGGACGCCGCGCTCGCGCTCGTCGAGGCGGGCGCCACCGAGTTCGCCGACCTCGGTGAAGACCGTGGGTATGCCTCCCTGCTCGGCCAGCTGGCCCGCTTCCAGATGCTCCGCCAGATCGACTTCGCGTCCGCCGTGGCGACCGCGGACCGCGCCCTGGCGGTCGCGGAGCACCTCGACCGCGTCGACCTCGTGGCGGACGTGCTCGTCACCCGCGGCACGGCCCTCATCAGCATGGGCCGCGCGTACGAGGGTCTCGGCTGCCTCGAGACGGCCCTGCGACTCGCCGACCAGCACGGCCTGTTCGAGACCCAGGTCCGGGCCCGGATCAACATGGGTGGGCCGCTCACGGACCGCGACCCGCGGGCAGCCTTCGAGGTCTCGCGCACGGGGCTGGAGCTCGGCCGGCGGTTCGGCCACCGCCAGGGCGTCTCGATGCTGATCGGCAACGCCAGCGTGGGGGCCGCCGAGTGCGGGGAATGGGACTGGGCCCGCGCCGAGATTCGCACCGGGCTGGAGGAAGCGGCCAGCGACGAAGAGCGGTTCCTGCTGCTCGGCTTCCACGTCCAGGCAGTGGTCGAGGGCGGAGCGTCAGCCGATGCCGAGATCGACGAGGTCGAGCGCTGGCTGACGGCGCGCGCTTCGGAAGATCCGCACCTTGCGTCGAACGTGAGCGCCATCCGGTCATCCCGCGCGCTGCAGCACCGCGACCTGGCGACGGCTTCGTCGTGCTCCCTCGAAGGCGGCCGCCTGGACCCGTACAACGCCGTGGCCTCGTTCTCCGAGGCGACGCTGTTCGCGCTCCTCGCCGGCAACCGCGGGCTCGCGGAACAGAGCCTGCAGGCCCTCCGCGCGGCGGGCTCGCACGCGGCACTTGCGGGGCTGGTGGCCCGGGTCGGTGAGGCGGGAATCGCCGCCCTGGACGGACGCGTGGACGCGGCGCGGGCCGGGCTCCTGGCTGCCTACGCGTCGCTCCGGGACCTCGGGGCGGCGCGCAAGCAGGCGATCGTCGGCCTGGTCATGGCGACCTTGTTGGGCACGCCGGACCCGCAGGTCCGGGCCGCGATCAGCGAGAGCCGGCAGCTGTTCGAGCGGATGGGCGCCGGCCTCTGGCTCGGCCTGCTCGACGACGCCGAGGCTGGCCGGGCCAGTCCCTCGGCAGCGCGTCCGGTCACCCCGCGGCCCACCGCCCACCCGCATCCGCGTGTACCGGCCGACCAGGCATGACCACGACCGACCCGGGGCCAACCCTCCCGGCCATCCGCCTGACCGACCTGACCGATTGCGGCGGCTGCGCGGCGAAGCTCGGCGCCGACGTGCTGGCCGAGGTGCTCGTGGGCCTGGGCGCCGGCGCTGGCGCGGCGTCGGCCGACCTCATCGCCGGCCTGGACCCGCCCGACGACGCCGCGGTCTACCGGCTGACCGACGAGCTCGCGGTCATCGGGACGGTCGACTTCTTTCCGCCGTTGGTGGACGACCCACGGACCTACGGGGAGATCGCCGCGGCGAACGCCTGCTCGGATGTCTTCGCCATGGGAGGGCGCGTCCTGTTCGCGCTTTCCGTGGCAGCGTTCCCGGAGGCGATGGCGCCGGCCACGATGGCCGCCATCGTCGCCGGCGCCGCCACGGTGGTCGCCCAGGCGGGCGGAACGCTGGCGGGCGGCCACACGATCGTGGACCCCGAGCCGAAGTTCGGGCTGGCCGTGATCGGCGTGGCGCACCCGGAGCGGCTGCTGCGCAAGGGCGGCGCGCGTCCCGGCGATGTGCTCCTGCTCACGAAGCCGCTCGGAACCGGGCTCCTCGTCTCGGGCGCCCGGCAGGGTCGGACCTCTCCAGGCGACCTGGCGATGGCGATCGCGTCGATGCGGACGCTGAACCGCGCGGCAGCCGAGGTGCTCGTCGCCGCCGGGATCGGCGGCGCCACCGACGTGACCGGCTTCGGCCTGCTGGGCCACGGCCTGGAGATGGCGCGGGCATCGGGGACACGCCTCGCCTTCGACGCGGCGACGCTGCCGGCACTGCCGGGCGCGCTCGTGCTCGCGGCCGCCGGCAGCGAGACGGGCGGTGCCGGCCACAACCGCCGGTTCGTGGCGCCCGCGCTCGACGTCGGGCCCGGTGTCGGGGACTTCCTGGTGGCGCTGGCCCACGATCCACAGACGAGCGGGGGCCTGCTGGCCGCCATCCCGCCCGAACGCGTCGCGGTGGTGGAGGCGGCGCTCGCGGCCGCCGGCATTTCGTCGTGGCGGGTCGGCCGCGTCGAGGCCGCCGCGTCGCCCGGCGTGAGCCTGGCGTAGGGAGCGGCAGCACAGAGGGGCCCCGTGGCACTCGGCTGAAGGCGAGCTTCGAGGACGACGCCGCTGCACCGCGTACCATGACCCGGTGTCCAGGCCACGGGGCAAACCACCGGCCGTCGCGCCCGCCGCTGCGCATCATGGCGCTGATCCGGCGACGGCGGACGGGCCCTGGCGACGCGTCGGCCGCCGGGTCGCGTACCAGAATCCGTGGCTGACCGTCTGGCACGACGACGTCATCCGGCCCGACGGCGCGCCCGGGATCTACGGCGTCGTGCACTTCGCCAATCGGGCCATCGGGATCCTCGCCCTCGACGAGGAGGATCGCGTCCTGCTCGTCGGCCAGCATCGATATCCGCTCGCCGCCTACACCTGGGAGATTCCCGAGGGTGGCGGCGGCCTGGACGAGTCCCCGCTCGAGGCGGCGAGGCGGGAGCTGGCCGAAGAGACCGGGTTCCGGGCGGGATCGTGGCGAGAGCTCGGCCGGGCGGCGCTCTCGAACTCGGTGACGGACGAGCTCGCCGTCTTCTTCATCGCGACCGAGCTCCGGGCCGGCGCCGCGGCCCCGGAGGGCACCGAGGAGCTGCAGACGCGCTGGGTGCCCTTCGACGAGGCCGTGGCGATGACGCTCGACGGGCGGATCGACGACGCACTCTCGACCCTCGCCATCCAGCGGGAGGCGCTGGAGCGCGGGGCGGCGGCCCCTTCGCCGTGATGGGCCCGCGCTTCGTCCGCGGGTCGGATGCCCGAAACTCAAGGTTCGGAGGAGGATCAGCGTGAGAGGATCAGCGTGAACCGATTCCGGCTTGCGATCGCGATCGTGCTTCTGGCCGTGGGCCTGCTCTGGGTCGGCCAGGGGCTGAACCTGCTGGGCGGCAGCGCGATGAGCGGCCAGCCGTTCTGGGCGGTTGTCGGCGTCGCCCTGGTCGTCGTCGCGGCCGGGGTGGCCTGGACCGCGCGGGGCAGGACCAGCTGACGGTTCGAGCCGGCGCCTGAAGCAACGTGAGTCCGGGCAGCTGGTGCCGGGTCAACGTCACCACCCGGGCCGGGAATCCACGAGGCCTCCGGCATGCCGGAGGCCTCGTGGTGCTGCGCGTTTCCGCGCCGGCGCTCAGGCGCGCCGGAGGGCGAAGCAGTCGCTGCAGTAGACGGGCTTGCCGCTCGTGGGGCGGAAGGGGACCTGGGCCTCCTTGCCGCAATTGGAGCAGGTTGCCGTGAACATCTCGCGGGGGCCGCGGGAGTATCCGCCGCCACCGCTGCCGCCGCCGTAGCCGCCGGCGCTGTCGCCGTAGCCGCCACTGCTGCGGTTCCCGAAGCCGGTACCGCCGCCGTAGCCGCCGCCGCTGTCGCCACGAGCCGCCTTGCGGCTTGCGCGGCAGGACGGGCAACGGCGCGGCTCCGTGAAGCCGCGGGTCGCGTAGAACTCCTGCTCACGCGCTGTGAAGACGAAGTCCTGGCTGCAATCCGCGCAGGTCATCACCTTGTCGCTGTACAAAGAAAACCGCTCCTCTGTGCTCGCCGGCGCCCGCGACCCTTGACCGACTGTCTCGCGGGAGTCCGTGAGTGGGAGCGATCGTGTCTGCCGGAAATTCCTGTGCCCGCCGTGCGGGCTTACGCGTGCACGTTAGTTGATCCGCGACACGATGGGAAGAGGGTACTTCAGGGCCGCGATTCGTGCCGGCCGCGCGCTGACCGCTCGCCGCGACCCGCAATCCGGGCCGACTGGCCCACGCGGAACGGCCGGTCCGGCGCGTGCCACGAAACGCCGGCGGGTCCACACTGGGATCCATGACGAACGCATCCGGGGACATGGCCACTGGCGGCCCGGCCCTCCGCGACGTTGCCGCGAAGATGGCCCACCTGGGGTTCCTGGTCGTCGGCGGC
>CAZKXK010000173.1:0-5252 GCA_964556585.1 uncultured Anaerolineaceae bacterium | reverse complement strand
GTGGTCGATGAAGGCGAGCAGGCCGCTGTCCGCCCACTGGAGGTCCTCGAAGACCATCACGACCGGGTCGTGCGCGGCGAGCCGCTCGAAGAACGTGCGCCACGCGGAGAACAGGCGGTCCTGCCCGCCGGCCGGCGGGTCGGCTACGCCGAGCAGGGCGAGCAGCGACGCCTCGACCCAGCGACGCTCCTGCTCGTCCGGGATCCAGCGGGCGGCGGATTCCGCGATCCGGGCGCGTGTCGTCGGCTCGTCGTCCGCCTCGGCGAGCCCGGCCCGCTCGCGGACCATCTCGCCGAGCGCCCAGAACGTGATCCCGCTGCCGTACGAGGGCGAGCGCCCGTGGTGCCAGTAGACGGTCTCGACGAGGCCGTCGATGTACTTGAGGAACTCCCAGGCGAGCCTGCTCTTGCCGATGCCGCCCTGGCCGGTCACGGAGACGAGCCGTACGCGCCGGTCCCGGGCGGTCGCGTGGTAGAGGTCCTTGAGAAGCCGCAGCTCGTCATCTCGCCCCACGAAGGGCGCCTCGATCGTTTCGGCCCGCCCCCGGCCGCCGCGCTCGGCCACCACGCGAAGGGCGCGCCAGGCCGGGACCGGCGCGGCCTTGCCCTTGAGGAGCTGGTCGCCGGCCTCCGCGAATGCGATCGCCCGGGAGGCCGCGTGCATCGTCGCCTCTCCGACGAGCACGACGTCGGGCGGCGCGGCACCCTGCAGCCGGCTGGCGGTGTTGACCATGTCCCCGGCGACCATGCCCTCGCCCACCGCCCCGATGGTCACCGCTGCCTCGCCGGTCACGACACCAACGCGGGCGTGGACCATCGGGCCGAGTCCGCGGACGCCGCTGACGACCTCCAGGGCGGCCCGCACGGCGCGCTCGGCGTCGTCCTCGTGGCTGGTCGGCGCGCCCCAGACCGCCATCACGGCGTCGCCGATGAACTTCTCGATCGTGCCGCCGTGGCGCTCGACGATCCCGCGGGCAAGGTCGAAATAGCGAGACAGCAGGTCGCGGACCTCCTCCGCGTCCCGCGTCTCGGCGATCGTCGTGAAGCCCACGAGGTCGGCGAAGAGGACCGAGACGACCCGCCGCTCTGCCACGGCTGGCGCAGGCGAGGCACCAGGGCGGGCCGGGGCCGTCGCCGGGAGAGCGGTCGCCGCCGTCCCGGCGAGGCGCGCCCCGCACTCACCGCAGAAGCGCGCCGCCGGCGGGTTCGGCGAGCCGCAGGCCGGACAGGCGGCCGCGAGCGGCGTCCCGCACTCGAGGCAGAACTTGCGGCCCGCGTCGTTGTCTGCGCCGCAGCTCGCACAGATCACCGGAATCATCCCCCCTGAACGGCCAAGCGTGAGAACAGTAGCCGACCCGGGCAGCGCGGGCTGTGGACTCCGGGGCGGCAGTGCTCAGCCTGGGATCGCAAGGTCGGTGGCCGGACCGCCCGCGGACCGCGGCCGAACCGCCGCGGTCCGCTTCCTGCCGGCTCTCCGGCGCCGACTCCCTGCCACCCACGACCGGGGTTGCTGCGTTCCGCCGCGGACGGGTGGTCGGCCCGCCGCGTCCCTTCCGGGACGTGCCGCAGTCGTACCTGACAGGAACCACATGGACGTCCGGGAGCCACGGTCCGGCACCCAGGTCGAAACCTGTCACGGGCGGCGCCGCGCCGTGGCCGGCCGACCGGCCCCGGCGCGGGGTCCGCTCGGCCCTAGCCGGTCACTTGACGCGGCGACGACACTCAACCCAGTAGGACGACCGCCGGGCCCGTGGTCGGGAACCGGCTCGTCCGCGTCGGCAGAGATGCGGAGGAGCGGACGACCATGGACCGCACGCAGGTTGTCATCATGGGCGCCGCCGGGCGCGACTTCCACGACTTCAATGTCGTCTATCGCGACGACCCGGGCGTCGAGGTCGTCGCGTTCACGGCCACCCAGATCCCAGGGATCGATCACCGGCGCTACCCGGCGGCGCTCGCCGGGCCGCTCTACCCGGACGGCATCGACATCGTGCCGGAGGCCGAGCTCGAGCGAATCTTCGCCCGCCAGAAGATCGACCGGGTCGTTTTCGCCTACAGCGACGTGGCCCACGAGTTCGTGATGCACCAGGCCAGCCGTGTCCTGGCAGGTGGCGCGAACTTCGCGCTGCTGGGTCCCGTGCAGACCATGATCCGAAGCACGAAGCCGGTCGTCGCCACCGGCGCCACGCGCACCGGGGCCGGCAAAAGCCAGACCACCCGGTACCTCGCGCGCCTGCTCGAAGCGCAGGGGCTGAAGGTCGTGGTGATCCGCCATCCGATGCCGTACGGCGACCTCGTGGAGCAGCGTGTCCAGCGCTTCGCGACCTACGCGGACCTCGACCGCCACCAGACCACGATCGAGGAGCGCGAGGAGTACGAGCCGCATCTCGACGCCGGCCGGATCCTCTACGCCGGGGTCGACTACGAGGCGATCCTCCGCGAGGCGGAGAAGGAAGCCGACGTCATCCTGTGGGATGGCGGCAACAACGACTTCCCGTTCTACAAGCCCGACCTCTTCGTGGTGGTGGCGGACCCGCTTCGGCCGGGCCACGAGATGCACTACCACCCGGGCGAGGCCAACCTCCGGATGGCCGACGTCATCGTCATCAACAAGGTGGATTCGGCCGAGCCGGGTGCCGTCGAGGCGGTTCGAGGCAACATCGCCACCCTCAACCCGCGGGCCGACGTGATCCTCGCGCGCTCGACACTGACCCTCGAGGGCGGCACGATCGAAGGGAAGCGGGTCGCCGTCGTCGAAGACGGGCCGACACTCACGCACGGCGGCATGACGTATGGCGCGGGCATCGTCGCGGCCAGGCGCTTCGGCGCGGCCGAGGTGGTGGACCCGGTCCCGTACGCGATGGGCAGCCTCGCCCAGACGCTCGCCAGGTACCCTGCCCTCCAGCACCTTCTGCCGGCCATGGGGTACGGCCAGGAGCAGATGCACGAGCTGGAGGAGACGCTCAACGCCATGCCGGCCGACCTCGTCCTGGCCGCCACCCCGATCGACCTGAACCGCGTCCTCCATCTTCAGAAGCCGGTCGTCCGGGTTCGCTACGAGCTGGAGGAGGTCCCCGCCGAGGCGGACGTCCCGACGCTCACGGACCTCGTCGCGCCCATCATTGCCCAGGCCCGCGCCGCGGCGGCGACCGGCGCTCGCTGAGCGGAGGCAGACTCGATGGCGGACCACTTCCTGACCCTCGACTCCCTCGGTCGCGACGGAGTCCGGGAGATCCTCGACCTCTCCCACCGCTTCAAGCGCGAGCCCGGCCGACACCGGGGCGTGCTCGACGGCGGGCGCGTCGGGATGATCTTCGACAAGCCCTCGACCCGGACGCGGGTCAGCCTCGAGGACGCCGCGTGGGCGCTCGGGATGCTCCCGATCGTCCTGCGACCCGACGAGCTCCAGCTTGGCCACGGGGAGACCGTGGCGGACACCGCGCGCGTCCTTTCGCGCTACCTGTCGGCGCTCACGATCCGGACGTTTGCCCACGCCCGCGTGGAGGAGCTCGCGGCCCACTCCAGCATTCCGATCATCAACGCCCTGACCGACGAGCACCATCCGTGCCAGGCCCTCGCCGACGTGATGACGCTGGAAGAGGCCCTGGGCAGCCTCGCGGGCCGGCGGGTCGCCTTCGTCGGAGACGGGAACAACGTGGCCCACTCGCTGATCCAGGCCGCCGGGTACCTGGGGTTTGGGCTCGCGATCGCCACGCCGGAGGGCTACCGGCCCGACCCGGTCATCGTGGCGGCCGCCCGGGTCCAGGCCGAGGCCACGGGTGGCGCGGTCGAGCTGTTCACCGAGCCGGCCGCTGCCGTGCGCGGTGTCGACGCCGTGTACACGGACGTCTGGGCGTCCATGGGCAAGGAAGCCGAGCGGGAGGAGCGCCGGAAGGTCTTCGCCGGGTACACGGTGGACGAGGCCATGATGGCCGCTGCCGGACCGGGCGCGATCTTCCTCCACTGCCTGCCGGCACACCGTGGCGACGAGGTGACCGACGCGGTCATCGACGGGCCGCAGAGCCGCGTCTGGGACCAGGCCGAGAACCGGATCTACACGGAGCAGGCGCTCCTCTACGCGCTCATCAGCGGCGACCGGAGGGGAGAGCGCCTGGGATGACCAGGATCGCGGTCGCCCTGGGCGGGAATGCCCTGATCCGGCGTGGCCAGCCGGGGTCGACCGAGGTCCAGCGGGCGAACCTCCAGGTTGCTGCCCGCTCGCTCGTCGACCTCGCGGAGCGGAGCGGCGCCGAGATCGTGCTCACCCACGGGAACGGCCCGCAGGTCGGCTTCCTGGCGATCGCCGCGGAGATGGCGTCGTCGGTGGTGCCCGCGCCGCCGCTCGACGTCCTGGGAGCCGAGTCGCAGGGCCAGATCGGCTACCTCCTTGCCCAGGCCCTCCACGACGCGTTCGTGGCACGCGGGATCCGGCGCGAGATCGCGGTGGTCATCACGCAGGTCGTGGTGCGGGCCGAAGACCCGGCCTTCACCACGCCGACCAAGCCGGTCGGGCCGGTGTACGCGGAGGCCGTGGCACGCGCGCACGCCGCGGACCAGGGGTGGGCGATCGCGCGGGACGGCGAGCACTGGCGGCGGGTCGTCGCGTCGCCGGCGCCCCTCCGGATCCTCGAGGCCCCGGCAATCCGCTCGCTCGTGGAGACGGGCGCCCTCGTCGTCGCTGCCGGAGGCGGCGGCGTCCCGGTGGTGGAGCTGCCCGACGGCCGCTACGAGGGTCGCGAGGCCGTGATCGACAAGGACCTCGCCGCGGTCGTGCTCGCCCGTGCCGTCGGCGCGGATGGGCTGATCCTGCTCACCGATGTCGCCGGCGTGATGCGTGGGTGGGGGACCCCGGAAGCGGAGATGATCCGGCGCCTCTCCGTGGAGGAGGCGTTCGAGGGCCTGGCGGCCGGTGCCTGGCCGGCCGGCTCGATGGGTCCGAAGGTCCGGGCCTGCGCGGACTTCGTGCGGGGCGGGGGTCGCTTCGCCGCGATCGGCGCGCTCGACGACGCGGCCGCGGTGGTCTGGGGTCGAGCGGGCACGCGTTTCGGGTCCGGCAGGCTGGGGTTGCCCCGCGAAGGCGCCCGGGTCGGCGCCGCGTCGGAGTAGCGGCCCCGCCACCCCGGGAATCGAACGGGCCGCGCCTCGCGGCGCGGCCCGTGTCGCGTGCAGGTCCGAAAGTCGATCAGGCGACCGAGCGGGCCGCCTTGACCACCATCGATCCCACGAACTTGTCGTGGAAGCCCTGCTTGGTGG
>CAZKXK010000172.1:0-5316 GCA_964556585.1 uncultured Anaerolineaceae bacterium | reverse complement strand
TTCGACCAGCTCGCGACCGAAGAAGAAGTCGAGAAGATCCGAACCCCGAAGGTCTGGCTCGATGCCGAGAAGACAGCCCAGATCGAGGCCCAGGCACACGAGATCTTCGACGGCGTCCTGCCGGTTCGGCTCCAGGGCTGGGTGCCGAGCACGAACCAGTGGCCGGGCCTGGAATCGCAGCCCGAGACGCGGGCCCTGGTCCACGACTGGCCGACCGAACTGCTGGCGGGTGGGGCGAACTTCTGGGACACCATCGAGTTCTGGAGAGGTGCCGAGGCGGTCCTCACCGACATGGCGGATCGCCCGGACCACACGCGCCGGATCATCGACCGGCTGGTGACCGCCTACCTCGGCATGCTCGACCAGATGGAGGCGCTTGGTCTGCTCGGCCACTCGATGTCCACGATCCACTGCACGCCCGCCTGGACCGATGAGTTGCCCCATGACGGGTTCGACCCGGAGCGGCCGCGGGCCGAGGACCTGTGGACGATGGGCATGGCACAGGTCTTCACGTCCGCCTCGCCGGCGATGTTCAAGGAGTACGAGATCCCGTACACCGTTCGCTGGTACGAACGATTCGGACTCGGGTACTACGGCTGTTGCGATGTGCTCGACCGGCGGGTCGACATCATCCGGGAGATCCCCCACGTGCGGAAGATCTCGATGTGCCCGTGGGCGAACGTGGACCGCGGCGCAGACGCGATGGGCCATGACTTCGTCTGCTCGCGCAAGCCCAACCCCGCGCTCCTCGCCATGGATGGCTGGGAGCCCGAGGCCGTCGAGAAGGAACTGCGCGCCTCCATCGACACCTGCCGACGGACCGGGACTCCCCTGGAGCTGATCCTCAAAGATGTCAGCACCATCCGCTACGAGGCGCGGCGACTCTGGGAGTGGGTCGACATCGCGATGCGCCTGGTCAAGGAGTAAGCCCTCGGCGGGCCCATCGCGGCCGCCGCCCCCGTGGAATCGAGAGGAGTCACAGACATGGCCGACCTGCGTGAGCTGGCCGCTGCGATCGAGGTAGGTGACCGGACCTCGGCCGTCCGGCTGACAAGCGAGGCGTTGCAGGCTTCGGTCAAGCCGCAGGAGATCCTCGACGCCATGACGGACGCCATGGGCATCATCGGCCGGCGGTTTCAGGACGGGGACATCTTCGTTCCCGAGATGCTCATCGCCGCCCGGGCCATGAAGGAGGCGACGGCCATCCTGGAGCCGGTGCTCGTCGAGGCGGGCATCCGCCCTGAGCACACCGCCGTCATCGGGACCGTCGAGGGTGATCTCCACGACATCGGCAAGAACCTCGTGGGCATGATGCTCAAGGGCGCGGCGATCAACGTGATCGACCTTGGCGTCAACGTCCCCGCGGCGCGCTTCGTGGACGCTGCCCGGGAGCACGGTGCCAGCCTCATCGGATTAAGTGCCCTGCTCACGACCACGATGCCCAACATGCGGGCCGTCGTCGCGGCGATCAAGGCTGCGGATGTCAATGCGCGCGTGATGATCGGCGGGGCGCCGACGACGCCCGAGTTCGCCAAGCAGATCGGAGCCGACGGCTTTGCCCCGGATGCCGGTGCCGCGGTGGACCTGGCAAAGCAGCTCCTGGCAGCAGGCTGATCCGATGCCGGGCATGTTCGAGACGTTCGGACGAGGTGGCGGCACCGAGCGCAAGCCCTCAACGCTGGCCAAGCTGGACCGGGTGCGCAAGACGTTCCGCCACGAGGAAGCCGACCGAGTTCCCATCTCGGACTTCTTCTGGGGCAAGTTCCGGGACCGGTGGCGGGCAGAGCTGGGCCTGCCCGAGGACGCGGATCCCTACTACCACTACGACCTCGACTTCATCGTGACGGTCCCCAACATGGACCCCCACATCCGCGACTTCGAGACGATCCGCGAGGATGACGAGGAGGTGGTCGTCAAGACCGGCTTCGAGACCACGATCCGCAAGCGCTTCGACCTGCCGATGCCCGAGCAGGTGAGCTGGGAGACAGACACGATCGAGAAGCTCGAGGCCTTCGAGTTCGACGACCCGAAAGACCCGCGCCGCTACCTCTCTGCCGGCGACAACCAGATCGCCGGCGTGGGTGACGGCTTCGAGCGCAATAGCCCGCCGTGGGTGGAAACCGTCAAGTCGCTCTACCCGGACTTCCCGGTGTTCGGCAGCGTCACCGAGGCGTCCGAGATCTGCACCCGGCTGCTCGGCCAGCTCAACACGCTGATGTGGACCGGCGAGTACCCCGAGCGCTTCGGCGAGCAGCTCCTGCGCATCGGTGAGTTCAGCTACGAGATCGCGAAGGCGCAGATCGAGGCCGCCGACGGGCTGCTCGATGGGCTCGTGATCTGGGGCGACGTCGCCTATGGCAAGAGCCTGTTCATGGGCCCCACCTACTGGCGGAAGTACTACAAGCCGACCGTCGCTCGGATCATCGAGCTCGCTCACCAGCACGGCCTGCTGGTGATGTACCACGGCTGCGGCAACGCCAACGCCATCTTCGAGGACATGATCGAGATCGGCCTGGATGGCTACAACCCGCTCGAGGCCAAGGCCGATCTCGACGTCGTGACGCTTCGCGAGCGCCTTGGCCACCGGCTCACCTTCTGCGGCAACAGCGACATCCGCGTCTGGGAGCGCGGCGACCCGGACGAGGTCCGCCGCGAGGTCCTCCACCGCCTGCGCGCCGCCGAGGGCGGCGGCTACGTGTTCATGTCCGACCATTCCGTCGCCTCGGACGTGTCGGGCCATACGTACGACCAGATCGTGAAGCTGGTCCGCCGGTACGGCACCTATCCGCTGCACCTGCCCACGGAGTAGCACCCTCACCGCAGCCCATCGGCACCCGGCGGACCTTCT
Organism: uncultured Anaerolineaceae bacterium; assembly: GCA_964556585.1. Classification (GTDB taxonomy): domain Bacteria; phylum Chloroflexota; class Limnocylindria; order Limnocylindrales; family CSP1-4; genus CTSoil-043. The sequence goes on along the minus strand of CAZKXK010000172.1, from coordinate 2,468 downwards.
CCTCACCGGGCGCCGGGCGCCGCCATCACCGGCCCCGCGCAGCAGCCCGGCACGTGGTCGCCCCCAGTACCGACCGGCTATCGCTCCGAACTGACCAGGGAGGGACGTGAACGTGCGCAACCTCGGGAATTCGTCCCCCGCGTCACAGCCCCGGGGTCCTGGCGAGGTGCGTGCGAGCGGTGCGCTTCGGGTCGGCGTCCTCGGATCCGCCAGCATTGCCGAGAACGGGATCGTCATCCCGGCACACGCCACGGGGACAAGGCTGGTCGCAGTCGCGGCCCGAGACCGGCACCGTGCACAGGCATTCGCGGATATGCATGGCGTCGAGCGAGTTCTCGACTCCTATGCCGAGGTCGTCGGCGACCCGGAGGTCGAGGCGATCTACAACCCGCTCGCGAACGGGCTTCACGGCCCGTGGAACCTCGCAGCCATCGCGGCGGGCAAGCACGTCCTGTCGGAGAAGCCGTTCGCGAGCAACGCCGACGAGGCAGCGGAGGTCCGTGACGCCGGCAAACGGGCCGGCGTTGTCGTCGTCGAGGGGTTCCACTACGTCTATCACCCGGTCACCAGGTGCCTCCACGAGCTGGTCGCCTCGGGCGAGCTGGGCGAGATCGAGCGGGTCGAGGTGACCATGGTCAACCCGGCCGTTCCCCCGGAGAATCCCCGCTGGTCGCTCGAGCTCGCCGGCGGCGCCCTGATGGATCTCGGCTGCTACGCCCTCCACGCCCACCGCGTGCTGGCACCGTGGCTCGGGGGCGAGCCGACGCTGATCGCGGCGCGCGGCGGCGAGCGCGCAGGGCTACCGGGCGTCGACGAGTGGGTCGACGCCGACCTCGTGTTTCCTTCCGGCGCCCGGGGGCTGGCCCGATGTCACATGGCTGGTCCGTTTCAGCAGCTGACCTATCTCGTCGCGGGGAGCCATGGCGAGGCGACGGTCGCCAACTTCATCCTTCCCCATATCGACGACCGGCTGCTGGTCCGGACCAAGGCCGGGGAGCGGGTGGAGCACCTCGGCACTCGTTCCTCGTACACATACCAACTCGACGCCTTCATCGCCGCGGTCCGGGACGGAACCCCGATGCCGACCGATTCGGACGACGCCGTTCGGACGATGAAGCTCATTGACGAGGTCTACCGGGCGATCGGCCTGGAGCCCAGACCGCGATCGCCGCGCGTCGTCTGACGCGTGCGGCGCTGCGCGGCCGTCCTGTGCGCTCCTGCGGCCGCGGCCGCAGGAGCGGCTTCGCCCAGGGTCCCCCGCCCGGGGCTATCTGCGCCCGTACAGCGGGCCAAAGGTGGCGCAGGCGCGGAAGTCCGCGCCCTCGGGGTCCGCGGTGCCCAGGTTGGCCCACGCCGACGGCCGGAACACGTCCTCCTCCGGGACGTTGTGCATGTGCACCGGGATGCGCAGCACGGACGCGAGGCTGATGAGGTCCGCCCCGATATGGCCGTAGCTGATGGCGCCGTGGTTGGCCGCCCAATTGGCCATGACCGAGTAGACGTCGCGGAACGGGCCGACGCCGGTGGTCCGCGGCACGAACCAGTGCGTGGGCCAGGTGGGGTCCGTCCGCTGGTCGAGGATGTCGTGGACCTCCTTGGGCAGGTCAACGGTCCAGCCCTCGGCGATCTGGAGAACCGGGCCGGCCCCTGACACGAGGTTCAGGCGCGCCATCGTCACCGGCATCCCGCCGCGGCTCACGAACTGGCTGGAGAAGCCGCCGCCGCGGAAGTAGCCGCGATTGGCCGGGTACCAGGTGGTCGCCGCCAGTGCCGCCTTGACGTCGCCCTCGGTAATCTCCCAGAACGGCTTCATGACGGGGCTCCCGTCGGCGTCGGTCATCGCGCCGGTCGCGTCCAGGGTGGCCGCGCCGGAGTTGATGAGGTGGATGAACCCGTCGGCCGCGAGCCCGTCGGGCCGGTGGCCCGTCACCCGCTCCACCGCGTCGGGACTCCAGTAGGTCCGGACGTCGGCGAAGATCTGTGCCCGGTTGGTGAGCAGGTACGAGAGCAGCATCGTCGCGCCGTTGAGGCTGTCGTTCTCGGTCGCGAAGATGTGGGGCGCGCGGATCCCGTTCCAGTCGAAGGAGCTGTTGAGGATTGCCTCCATGTAGTCGCCGTTGGGCGAGTGGTCCGTCCAGGCGCGCTGGCCCTGGAAGCCGCCCAGGATCGCGTTGCGCCCCATCGATTCCTCGAAGTGGCCCAGCTCGGCGAGCCGCGGGTTGCCGACGAGGAGGTCGCGGGTGATGAGCGCCATCTTGACGACGGTTTCCCAGTCGCCGTCCAGCTCCGCGCGCGTCTTCGCCTTGTCCGGGGTATTGCGGTCCGCGCCCTCGGCGCAGTTGGCCCTGGCCCAGGCGAGCGCCTTCTCGTACTCGACCGCGTCGTAGATGCCCTCCTCGAGCCGGCGGTGCAGCTCGGACATGTCGACCGCCTCGACGCGCATGCCGAGGTACTTCTCGAAGAACGGC
>CAZKXK010000171.1:0-5352 GCA_964556585.1 uncultured Anaerolineaceae bacterium | reverse complement strand
AGCCACGGCAGGAGAGCGCGGAGCCGCGCGGTGCGCGGACGGGTCGGGCGCCCGGCAGGGGCGCGACGCCAGTTGGCCCGGGGGTCGTCGTCATGGCCACAGTGTCGCGCGGCGGTCACGTCGCCGCACGGCGGTGATGACCCGGGGTTCCAATGAGCGCCGGGGCGGCGATGTCCCGGGGCCGCGCGCGCGGACGGCACGCGGACGGCGCGTGCGTCCGGTCACGCGGAGAGCGCGATCCGGTAGGCTCCCGGCATGGGCATCCTCGCCGTTCGCCGCTGGGACGCGCTCGACGCCACGGAGCAGGCGCGCCTCCTGGCCCGGTCCACCGCCGCGATCTTCGAGCCGGACCTCGTCGCCTCGATCGAGCGGCTGTTCGCGGACGTTCGCGAGCGCGGCGACGTCGCGGTCGTGGAGGCGACGGCGCGGTTCGACGGCGTCTCGATCACGCCCGCCGACCTGCGCGTCCGCCCCGAGGAGCTGGCAGCCGCCCATGCGTCGATTTCGCCCGCGCTGCTCGGGGGCATCCGCGAGGCGATCGCGAACAGCCGGCTCTTCAACGAAGCCCAGGTCCGGGCGACGGCGACCGGCTGGCGCGAGGAGGTGCGCCCCGGGTTCCTGGTCGGCGAGCAGGTGGCCCCGATCCCATCGGCCGGGCTCTACGTGCCCGCGGGCAAGGGGAGCTTCCCGTCCGTCCTGTGCCAGGTCGGCACCCCGGCCGTGGTGGCCGGCGTGCCCGAGATCGCGGTCCTCGTCCCGCCGATGCCCGGGACCGGCGCGGTTGACCCGGCAACGCTGGCGACCGCCTGCGAGCTTGGCCTGGAGCAGGTCTTCCGGGCCAACGGCCCGGCCGGGATCGCGGCCCTCACGTTCGGGACGGCGACGTTCCCCCGGGTCCGCAAGATCGTCGGGCCGGGGAGCCCGGCGGTGACGGCGGCGCAGGTGCTGGCGCAGCGCTACGGCACCGCGACGAACATGCTCTGCGGCCCGTCGGAGAGCCTGCTCATCGCGGACGCGACCGCGGATCCGTGGCGTCTCGCTCTCGACCTCGTCAACGAGGCGGAGCACGGAACCGACTCGGCAGCGCTCCTCGTGACGGACTCCGCCGCGCTGGCGGTTGCGCTGGAGCCTGCGGTGGCGAGGGCGGTGGCGTCGCTGCCGGAGCCGCGCCGCACGTACGCAACGGCCGTGCTGGGCGATCTCGGCGGCGTGCTGCTATTCGACACGCTCGACGACGCCGTGGCGTTCGCCAACCAGTACGCGGCCGAGCACTGCCAGGTCGCGACGGCCGAGACCGAGGTCACGCTGCGGGCGCTCCGGTACGCGGGCGAGGCCCTGCTGGGGCAGGACACGCCGATCGGCGCGAGCAGCTACACGATCGGGATCCCCGCGACGCTCCCGACCGGCGGCTTCGCCCGGATCAGCGGCGGGGTGACGGCACGCACGTTCCAGACGACCACCTCGATCGCGCGGCTCTCGGCGACGGCGCTGGCCGAGCTGGCCGCCCCGACGATCGCCCTGGCGGACCACGAGGGATTCCCGGCGCACGCCAACGCGTTCCGAGGGCGCGGCCTCGGCTGAGCGGTCGTCTAGAGGTCGAGCACGAACCGCAGTGCCGTGTCGAGGCGGTCGAGAGCAGCCGGCGCGAGGCGCGCGATGGGTCCCTGGAGCAGAGGTGCGGGCAGCGTCATGATCTGGTCTGCCTTGACCCAGCCGTCGCGATCCAGGCCCGACTCCGAGCGCGCGACCGCGACGCGGTGTGGCCGCGCGTGGTCGTCAGGCGGCGGGACGCTGGTCATCGGGCACACCATCACCGTGCCCGCCCGCGCATAGCGGTCCGCCTGGACGACCACGGCGGGCCACCGTCCCGCCTGCATGTGGCCGCCCACGCCCGGGAACTCGACGAGGAAGACATCGCCCTTGTGTGGGCCGGCCGGCAGGGCGACGTTCCCGATGCTCACCAGTCGGCCTGGTCGAGCAGCGCCACCGCGAACGGCAGAAACGCCTCCGCGACGCGGATGCTCTCCTCGCGGTCCGCCTCGAGCGCCGCGTCAAGCTCCGCCTGGTCCTCGCGGTCGAATCGATCGCGGAGAGCCTCGGCCACAACCGCACTGAGGGACGTCCCGTCCCGTCCGGCCTGATCGCGGGCCCGTGCGACGAGGGCAGGCGGGAGGCTGATCGACACCTTGTCGACCAGCTCGCTGCCGTACGGGACCGCCGCCTCACGAGCCGCCCGGAGCCGGGTACGACCATTGGTACGACTGATCATGCCCACATGGTACGACCGTGAGTCAAGCCGAGGTCGGCGACCTGCGGACGCCGGCGATCTCGCCGGACCCTGGTCAGAGCTCGCGACGGACCACCGGGAAGCGTTCGTCGTCCACGGCGACCCGGAAGCCCGCCCGGACCCAGAACGCCGACGTTGCCGCGCTCGTCGCGTTCGGTCGCGCGTTCGCCTCCGGGTAGGCCTCCACGGCGAAGAAGCCGCGGCCCGCAAGGTCGTCGCAGACGGCCTCGACCAGCCGCAGGGCCAGCCCACGCTGGTGCGCGTCGGCCGTGGTGGCGATGCAGGTGATCACGGCAGGGAGGGGCGCGTCGGGGAGTTGCGAGTAGAGCTCGCGGAGGCGGAGCGCCCGTGGGTACGCCGAGAGCGGCCCGAACTGGGCGTAGGCGGCCGGCCGCTCCGCGTCGTCTTCCTCGAGCACGAGCACCTTCGCGTAGCTGCCGAAGACGGCCAGGCCACGGCCCAGCAGGCCCAGCTTGCGCGGGCCCCCTGCCGGCACGCTCGGACGGGCGGACCGGGACGGCGCAAACGGGTTCGCGTCGAGCGGGCGGTCGGCATCCGACGCGAACGGGTTGGAGGCCCCTCGGCTGACGCCGGCCGGGGCGAAGGGGTTGGACGGACGTTCGGTGGCGTCGGGGGCGAACGGGTTCGCCGGCGGCCGGCTTGCCGGGGCCGCGAGGTGCCCTGGCGCCTCGCCCTGCGCGACCGCGGTCTCCAGCCAGCCGGCCCGGTGCGCCTTCGAGCCGCGCTCGCGGTCCTCCCAGTAGTCGCAGGTCCGGTGGTCGAACGCCGGATCGGCGCAGGGCGGGAGCAGGGCGAAGGTCGCGGCATCGACGACGTCCACGATGCGGATGCGATCCATGCCTGAAGCGTACCGCGGCCGGCGACCCGCGGAGGCGAGTGCGGGGCTTCGCGATCAGGCCCGCGGGCGGGTCGTCAGATAGAGACTGACCGCGCCGACGGCGCAGACCGCGAGGAAGAGGACGAGCCCGGTGGCGCCCGGTGCCACGCCGGCACCCACGAGGAGCCACGCGAGGAGGAGGGCCGCGATCGGACCGAGGAAGAGCTCGGGTCGGTCACCCACCAGGAAGTCGTACCAGAAGGCGCCGAACGCCCGGATGTATCGCATGCGCTAGTCCCCCAACGACACTGCCAGCGGGACGCGGCGACTTCGCAGCATCGCGCGGACTGCCCACACGCCGGCAAGACTGGCTGCAACGTAGGCCGCCAGCAGCACGAACAGGACGGCGTCGCCACCAGGCCAGTCGATGCCGATGCCCTCGCCCGCCCAGAACGTCCCGAACGTGACGAGCATCAGGCCGACGGCGAACTTGAGCCCGTTCTCTGGGACGCGGGCGAGCGGCCGATGGACCGCCACGCCCACGGACAGGACCAGGATGCCGGCGACAACCGCGCCCAGGGCGGCAGGCCCGAGCTGTCCCGCCGACGCCCCGAACGTGACCACGATGAAGGCAACCTCCAGGCCCTCGAGCAGCACGCCCTTGAATGCCACCGTGAAGCTGATCCAGTCCATGCCGACGGTGGCCACCGGCGGCTCCTGGCTCAGCAGCGCCAGCTCGCGCTCGTAGATCGCGGCCTCGTCGTGCTTCGCCCGGGCGCCGACCGCCCGGAGCGTTGCCTTGCAGACCCACTGGAGCCCGAACACGAGGAGGAAGCCTCCCACCACGAGCCGCAGCATCTCGATGGGAACGAAGAGGACGATCGCCGTCCCAAACACGCCGACGATCACGACCAGGGTCGCCACGGCAGCCCCCACGCCGATCAGCGTCGAGCGCCACTGGCGCGTCATGCCGACGGCCAGGACGATCGTCAGCGCCTCCACGAACTCCACGACGGAGGCGACGAACGCGGGCGCCGCGACGACGAGAATGTGCATCGAGCCTCCTTCGGGCAATGAGCGCGGCTACCCGGCCCCGGGCGAGGCCGCACGGGGCGCCTCGACCAGGCCGGCCAGCTCACCGCTGCGAACCAGCGCCAGCGCTGCGGCGATGTCTGCGCCCATCTCCCGGTCCACCAGCAGCGGCGCGATCACCGAGCGAATCCGCCGGTGCGCGTCGGCCACGCCGCGACCCGGGACAGAACCGGCTGCCGCCCCGGCCACGGAACGGGCCACGCCTTCGGTCAGCGCCAGGCGCAGGTCGAGGGCCTGCGCGCCGACCAGCAGCTCGATCGCGAGGATCCGCTCCACGTTGGCGAGCACGTCGCGGGCATGGCGCCCGGCGATCGGGCCCATGGAGACATGGTCCTCCTGGTTCGCGGAGGTCGGGATCGAGTCGGCCGAGGCCGGGTGGACCAGCACCTTGTTCTCCGACGCGAGCGCGGCGGCGGTGTATTGGAGGAGCATCATCCCCGAGTTGAGGCCGCTCGCCGGGGCCAGGAACGGGGGCAGTCCTCCGTTGAGCCGCGCGTCCAGCAGCAGGGCGATCCGCCGCTCCGAGATCGCGCCGAGCTCCGCGATCGCCAGCTTCGCGAAGTCGAGGGCGAGCGCGATCGGCTCGCCGTGGAAGTTGCCGCCGCTGATCACCAGGCCGCCGCCCGTCGCCGCAACGTCCGCGGCCGCTGCGCCGCCCTCGGGGAAGATCAGGGGATTGTCCGTGGCGGAGTTCAGCTCCACGTCCAGGACCCGGCCCAGGTAGTCCAGGGCATCCCGAACGGCGCCGTGGACCTGCGGCACGCAGCGCAGCGAGTACGGATCCTGGACCTTGTGCGACGAGCCGTGATGCGCCGCCATCAGCCCGGAGTCCCGGAGGAGGTGCCGCATCTCGGCGGCGACGGCGATCTGGCCCGGGTGGGGACGGGCAAGCTGGTACACGGCCGCGAACGGCACGTCCGTCGCCAGCAGCGCCTCCACGCTCTGCGCCGCGGCCACGGACGCGGTACGCGCCAGGCGGTCGGCATCGGCCAGGAGAAGGGCGCCCAGCGCGCTCATGAGCTGTGTCCCGTTGAGGAGCGCCAGTCCTTCCTTCGCCTCGAGCGTGAGCGGCTCGATCCCGGTTTCGCGCAGCGCCAGGAGGCCGGGCATCACCTGCCCGCCCAGCTCGACCTCG
>CAZKXK010000170.1:0-5354 GCA_964556585.1 uncultured Anaerolineaceae bacterium | reverse complement strand
GTCGCGACGTCCTGCGGGCTTGCGGCCGGGGCCGCCATCGTCGCGGCCGTGGTGGTTCCCTGGGCCGGGGCGTCGATCGCCCTGTTCGGCGTCGCGGGGTTCGCCTGTGGCCCGGTCTACCCGATGATCATGGCCACCGCCGGCGGGCTGTACCCGTCGCGGTCGAACGCCGTGAGCGGGATCCTCACGGCCGCCGCGGTTGCCGGGTCGGTCGTCTACCCGCCCCTCATGGGCTTCATCTCGAACGGCGTCGGGCTCGGCGTCGGAATGGCGGGCGCGGGGCTGAGCGCGTGCGCCTGCGCAGCCGCGCTCATTGCCGTGCGCGCGCTCGCGCACCGCTCCGGGACGCCCGCCGACGCGCCCGCGGGCACGCCGGCCCCGCATCGCGCCTAGGCATCGACAGAAGCGACGCACCCGCTCGGCACCGGTTCCGTCGCGCCTGCCCGGCCGTACGATGTCCGGCGTGACGACCACCACCCTCGAGGGTGTCCGCGGGCGGCTTGCCCCGACCCTCCCGATCCTGCCCGTCCTGGTCGCCGAGGCGATCCTGTGGCTGGGGTTCGGGGCGCTGCTCCCGGTGCTGCCGCTCTACCTGACCGAGCACGGGATCGACCCCGCGACGCTCGGCTGGATCGTGGCCGCGTGGCCCGCCGCCCGCCTGATCGGCGAGCCGCTCTTCGGGGTGCTCGCCGACCGCGGCGACAAGCGCCTGCTGATGCTCGTCGGGATGGTGGCCACCGCGGCCGTCGTGCCGATGCCGCTGCTGATGACCGGCGCCCCGGCGTTCCTGCTTGCCCGGGGGCTCGCCGGCCTCGCGGCGGCGGCCTACGACCCGGCGGCGCGCGCCTACATCCTGGACGCCACGCCCCCCGCCCGGCGTGGAGCGGCGTTCGGGCTCTATGGGGCGGCCCAGATGGGTGGCCTCCTGCTGGGACCCGCCTTCGGCGGCATCGGGGCCGCCCTGGGCGGCGGCTACGCCTTTCCGTTCGTCTTCTGCACGGCATCCGTGGCGGGCGCTGCGGTCCTGCTCGCCCTCACCGTCCTTCGCCGCCCGGTGCCGCGCCACGTTCCTGCCTCCGATGCCGCACCGGATCCCGCCGCCGGCACGCCCGCGTCCCTCTGGAACCGTCTCCTGGTGGCAGCCCTCGTCGTGAACCTGGGCAGCTACTTCGCCGTCGGCACCTACGACGTGATCTGGAGCCTCTGGATGACCAGGCTGGGCGCCGACATCGGCCTCGTCGGGCTCACGTTCGCGGCGTTCGGCCTCGGCGTCGTGGTCATCTCGCCGTTGGCGGGGCGCTGGTCGGACCGGCACGGTCCCGTGCCGCTCATCGTGCTGGGCACGCTCGGGATGGCGCTGGCGGGGACCCTGTACCCGGCGCTCGCGAACCCGGTCCTGGTCGTCCCGGTGGTCATCTTCGAGGGTGTCGCGGAAGGGCTTCTCGGTCCGGCCCTCTACGCGGTCGTCGCTCGCGGAACGCCGGCCGGACGCTCGGCCACCGCGCAGGGTGTCTTCGGGGCGGCCGGCACGCTCGGCACGATGGTGGCCGCAGTGGTCGCCGGGACGCTCTTCGCGCGGGACGTGCACCTCCCGTTCTACACGTTCGTGGTCGTGATCCTGGCGTCGCTTGCCGTCGGGCTGGCGATCGGTCGGAACGCGCTGCGGCTTCCCGCGACGGCCGCCGCGAGCGGCGAGGTCACCGCTTCGACCTGATCGTCGCCGCACCTGGTCCCGGCGGTGCCCGCCCGCGCCCCTTGACACGGACCGGGCCTCGGCGTAGCGTGAACAACACATGAGCACTTGGTTGCACATTTGAGCATCGCGACCCGGCCCGCTGCTGCGCCGCCCGTGCCCTCGCCCGCGCGCCCCGGCGAGCCGCTCGCGGGCGAGACGCGCCTCATGCTTCGCGCGGCCCAGCTCTACTACCGGTTGAACCTGACCCAGGACCAGGTGGGTGAGCGGCTCGGCGTCAGCCGCTTCAAGGTCGGCCGGCTCCTCGACCGCGCCCTGCGCGAGTCGGCCGTCCGGATCGAGATCGTCCATCCGGCGGCTCGCCTCGTGGAGCTGGAGGACGCGCTCGCGAGCCGTTTCGGGCTGCGCGGCGCTGTCGTCGTGGACGTGCCCGCGACGGGTTCATCACCCGAAGACGAGCTCCTCGCCCGCGAGCGCGTGGCCGAGGCGGGCGCGGCACACCTCGCCTCGCTCCGGCCGGCGGGGGCCATCGGCGTCTCGTGGGGTCGCACCATGCTCGAGCTCGCCGCGCACCTGCGACCGGGCTGGACTGCCGCCACGGAGATCGTTCAGCTCAACGGTGCCACGTCCCGCTCCGCGTACCCGACGCGTGCCCACGAGATCGTGGAGCGGTTCGGGGCGACGAGCGGAGCCGCCATCCGGCTCATGCCCGCACCCGCGATCGTGGGCTCGCCAGAGCTGCGCGACGCGCTGGAGGACGATCCCTCGGTGGGCGAGACGCTGGCCGCCGCGCGCGAGGCCGGCACGGCGGTCTTCAGCATGGGCCTGATGGGACCGGAAAGCGTCCACGTCGCCTCGGGCTACCTCGGCGAGGCGGACCTGGCGGCGCTGGCCGATGCCGGTGCGGTGGGGGACGTCCTGGGGCGGTTTCTCTCCCGTGACGGCCGCATCGCCCTCCCCTCGCTGGACCGCCGCACGATCGGCCTGCCGATGGAGAATCTCCGCGAGAAGGCGCTGACCGTCGGCCTCGCAGCCGGCGCCGGGCGGGGCCCGATTGCCCTGGCGGCCCTTCGGGCGGGGTGCATCACGGTGCTGGTGGCGGACGAAACGACGGCCGCCTGGGTTCTCGACCATGCCTGAGCCCCGCTCGCTCGTGCCGGCAGATCCCGCGACCCGGGCCGTCGCCCCGTCGGAGGACGCGGTCCGCGAAATCGTCCGCCGGATCGTGGATGCCACGCTCGCCGGCGGTGTGACGGCCACGCCTGCTGCCGCACCTGCGTCGGGCGGGGCGCCGGCATCGACCCCGGCCGCCCAGGAGCGCATCGCGATCGCCATCGGCGCCGACCATGGCGGGGCCGCGCTCAAGGATCGGATCGGCCAGGTTCTCGCCGAGTCCGGCTTCGCGGTCCAGGACTGCGGGACGCACGGCAGCGCGCCCGTCGACTACCCCGACTTCGCCCACGCCGTCGCCCGCCTCGTCGCGGACGGGACCTGTCGCTGGGGGGTCATCGTCGACGGCGCGGGCATCGGCTCGTGCATGGTCGCCAACAAGGTCCCGGGCGTCCGCGCCGCCCTGTGCCACGACCTCTCCTCCGCCCGCAACAGCCGCGAGCACAATCACGCCAACGTCCTGACGCTGGGGGCCGGCTTCCTCGGCGAGGCGCTCGCCATCGAGATCGTCCGGGCCTGGCTGGGGACCGCCTGGGGGCCGGGCCGCCACGCGGCGCGGGTCGAGAAGATCATGGACGTCGAGCGGCGCTACATGCGACCAGCAGGTGAGGGCCGAACAGGATGACCGAGACACGCAGCCAGCGCGATGACCTCGTGGAGGCGATCACCCGGCAGGTGCTCGCGGCATTCGGGGGCGGGGCCGGGGCGGGCGCCCAGGGCGCCGACGGCGACCCGTGCGCGTCCTGCCGCGGGGCCTGCGCGGCCCAGTGCGCGACGAAGGTCCGCGACGTGGTGGCGGGCGGCGCATCGCGCGTCGACTATCACGGGCGTGCCGCCGACGTCCCCGCCGACCTCGCCCACTACATCGATCACACGCTGCTGCGGCCGGACGCCTCCGCCGCGGACATCGACCGGCTCTGCGCGGAGGCGGCGGAGTACCGCTTCGCGGCGGTCTGCATCAACCCGACCTGGGTCCGGCGTGCCGCGGACAACCTGCGGGGCACGGACGTCGTGGTGGCCTCGGTCATCGGCTTCCCGTTCGGGGCGGCGACCAGCGAGGTCAAGGCGCTCGAGGCGCGCCGGGCCATCCGCGACGGGGCCCGCGAGATCGACATGGTCATCAACATCGGGGCGCTCAAGAGCGGGATGCTCGACGCGGTCCGCGAGGACATCGCGCGGGTCTCGGATGCCTGCCGGGAAGCCGGTGCGCTGAACAAGGTGATCATCGAGGCAGCGCTCCTCACCGACGAGGAGAAGGTGATCGCCTGCCAGCTCGCGAAGCAGGCGAAGGCGGACATGGTGAAGACGTCCACCGGGTACGCATCGGGCGGCGCAACCGTCTTCGACGTCGCGCTGATGCGCGAGGCGGTCGGGCCGAAGATGGGCGTCAAGGCGGCCGGCGGAATCCGCACCGCCCAGGACGTACAGGACATGATCGCGGCCGGCGCGACCCGCATCGGGGCCTCGGCCGGTGTCAGGATCGTCACGGGAGAGAAGGGCGCGCATGGGCAATATTGACCTTCGGGCGTACGTCTTCCTGGACAGCCTCCAGGCGCAGTACGCCGCGTTCCTCGGCACGGTCGCCCAGGGCTTCCTGCCCCTCGCCGGCGACGCCTCGCTGTCCATCGAGGTCTCGCCCGGAATCGAGATCAACCGGCTGACCGACATCGCCCTCAAGACCACCTCCGTCAAGCCCGGCATGCAGATCATCGAGCGCTACTACGGCATGCTCGAGGTCCACTCCCCGTCGCAGGCGGAGGTGCGGGCCGCGGGCGCCGCGATCCTCGCCGAGGTGGGCGTGGCGGAGACGGACCGGATCAAGCCGCGCGTGCTGTCCAGCCAGATCATCCGCCGGATCGACGACCACCAGGCGCAGCTGATCAACCGGACCCGCCACGGCCAGATGCTCATCCCGGGCCAGACGTTGTACGTGCTGGAGCTCGAGCCGGCCGCCTATGCCGCGCTGGCCGCCAACGAGGCGGAGAAGGCGGCCCACATCAACATCCTGGAGGTGCGGGCCTTCGGCTCGATGGGCCGCATCTACCTGGGCGGGGAGGAACGCGACATCGACGTCGGCTGGCGGGCCGCGCTGGCGGCGATCGAGGGACTCGAAGGACGCGAAGCGAAACCATAGTCGGACGGGGTCACGGAAGGAGAACGGATCGATGGCAGAAGCGCTCGGGATGATCGAGGCCCGCGGGTTCGCGGCGGTGGTCGAAGCCGCCGACGCGATGGTGAAGGCGGCCAAGGTCGAGCTGGTCAGCTACGAGAAGACGGGCGGCGGGTACGTGACAGCGGTCGTGCGCGGCGACGTCGCAGCCGTGAAGGCGGCCGTCGAAGCCGGCGTCCGGAACGCCGCCAAGGTCGGCGAGGTCGTCGCCAGCCACGTGATCGCCCGGCCGCACGTCAACGTGGACCTCGTGCTGCCGCTCGGGCGGCTCGACGAGGCGAAGGCGGAGTCCCGCAAGGGCTAGGAGGCAGGGCGGGGCGC
>CAZKXK010000169.1:2556-5381 GCA_964556585.1 uncultured Anaerolineaceae bacterium | reverse complement strand
GCTTCCGCTGCGGGTTCCTGGGCCTGCTCCACATGGAGATCGTCCAGGAGCGCCTGGAGCGCGAGTTCTCGCTGGAGCTGATCGCGTCGGCCCCGTCGGTTGAGTACCGCGTCACGCCCATGGGGGGCGGGCCGGTCCTGGCCGTGGACAACCCGGCCCTGATGCCGTCGGCCGGCGAGATCGAGGTCATCGAGGAGCCCTGGGTGAAGCTCTCCGTGATCACGCCGTCGACCTACATCGGTCCGCTCATGGAGCTGTCGACGAACCGCCGCGGCACCTTCACGAGCATGGAATACCTCGATCCCACGCGCGTCCTGCTCGCCTTCGAGATGCCGCTCGCGGAGCTGATCATCGACTACTTCGACCAGCTGAAGAGCCGCAGCCAGGGCTACGCGTCGATGGACTACGAGGAGATCGGCTACCGCGCGGCGCGGCTCGTCAAGCTCGACGTGCTCGTGAACGGCGAGCCAGTGGACGCCCTGTCGCTCATCGTGCACCGCGACAAGGCGCAGACCGCCGGCCGGCAGCTCACCGAGAAGCTCAAGGAGCTCATCCCGCGCCAGATGTTCGAGGTGCCGGTGCAGGCGGCCATCGGGTCCACCGTGGTCGCGCGCGAGACCATCCGGGCGATGCGCAAGAACGTCCTTGCCAAGTGCTACGGTGGCGACATCACGCGCAAGCGGAAGCTGCTCGAGAAGCAGAAGGAGGGCAAGCAGCGGATGAAGCGCGTCGGCTCGGTCGAGATCCCGCAGGAAGCGTTCCTCGCGGTCCTGCGCATGGGCGAGTCCGGCTAGGCGCCGCGATCGTCCGTGGAGGCGCTGCTCCGGGACCTGGTCACGTTGGGCCTGACCGGCCTCCTCTGCCTCCTGCGCCTGGAGGCGGCCACCTTCGGCGCCGCCGAGTACGACGAGCCGGCTTCCGACGGCGGCACGATCACCGTCCGGACCCGAATCGCCTGGTACCTGCTGGGACTCAGCCTGGTGGCGGCCGTGCTGCTCGTCCACCCGGCGCCCGCCACCGAGCTCGAGCTGGGCATGGGCGACCGCGGAGGGGCCCTGTTCGGCGGGTTCGGCCTGGGCGCGATCGGGACCGCGCTCGCCGCCTCCGTCGCCTGGCTCCGCTATGCCCGTCTCCGCATGCCGCCCCTCTGGTCGTACCCTGGCGCCGTCCTGAACGCGATCGGGACGGCCTTCATCGACGAGGCGACGTTCCGCGGCCTCGTGCTCGGCTTCCTCCTGCTGGCCGGTGTCCCTTCCGGCCTGGCGATCCTCATGCAGACGTTGCTGTACGTGCTGGCGACCCGCACCGGCGCTCCGGGGCGCAGTCGCTACGCCTTCGGGATGGCCTTCTTCCTCGGCCTCGCGGGCGGCTGGGTGACCACGCTGACCGGCGGGATCGGCGCCGCGTTCCTCGGGCATGCCGTGACGCGGATCGCGGTCTTCGTGTGCACCGGCCACGCCGGCCAGCCGGCGCTTCGGGGCCACGAAGCCGAGGACTCCTGGGAGTTCCGGCGCTCGCCAGAAGGGTGGCGCCAGGCGGAACCTCCCGGCGAGGGGGCGCGGACGGACCGATGACGGCGCGCGACGCGCCGGCGCCCGCGGCACCGGTCGCGCTGTACATCCACGTCCCGTTCTGCCGCTCGCTCTGCCCGTATTGCGACTTCGTGGTCGTGGCGGGGGCCGCCGCCTCCGGCCCGCGAAGTCGCGTGGCGCGCTTCCGGCGCGCCGTCGCCGCCGAGCTCGCGCTCGTGGCGGACGCGCTCGACGCGGCCTTCGGCGAACCGGGCGCCCCGGCGCACCCGGCCCTCGAGACCGTCTACCTCGGTGGCGGCACGCCGTCGCTGCTCCCCGCCGAGGCGGTCGCGGAGCTGCTCCGGATCGTCGAACACCGATTCGGGATCGTGCCCGGTGCCGAAGTGACCCTGGAGGCGAACCCCGGACCCGACGACCGGGGTGACCTCGCCGGTCTGGCCCGGGCGGGCATCACGCGGATCTCGATCGGGGCACAGAGCTTCCAGGACGGCGAGCTCCGGTCCCTCGGCCGGCGCCACCATCCGTCCGACATCACCGATACCGTCGTCGCCGCTCGTGCCGCGGGGATCGCCAGCGTGAGCCTCGACCTGCTCTACGACGTGCCGGGCCAGACGCTGGCGAGCTGGACGGAGACGCTCGAGCACGCCCTGTCACTGGAGCCCGACCACGTCTCGGCGTATGCCCTGACCCTGGACGACCCGGACGCCGAGGGACTCACCGGCCCGTCCGGCGATCACCTCCCGACGACCCCGGGTGCTCGCAGGTGGCGTGAATCCGCACGCGCGGCCCAGGACGAGGACCGAGCCGCCGGCGCCTACGGCCTCGCCGACGCGCTGCTCGAGGCGAACGGCTACGCCTGGTACGAGCTCTCCAACTGGGCCCGGCCCGGCCACCAGAGCCGGCACAACCTCGCCTACTGGGAGCGTCGGCCCTATGCCGCGGTCGGCCCAGGGGCCCACTCGTTCGACGGCGCAACACGGCGCTGGAACGCCGCGTCCCTCGAGACGTGGATGGACTCACTGACGCCGCGATACGCCGCGACCGCCCCGGTGCTCCCGCCCGGCGGCGCCGAGGTTCTCGACGCGGCGGCCGCGGAGGCCGAGAGCCTGTTCCTCGGCCTCCGGCTCGCGCGCGGCATCCCACGCGACGCGGCGCTGGGCCGAATCGACGAGTTCGCCTGGGCGGCCGAGCACGGCCTGATCGAGGATGCCCCGGGGGATCGGGTCCGCCTCACGCTTCGCGGACGGCTGCTCTCCAACGAGCTGTTCTCGCGCCTCGTCTGACGGAGCGGGG
>CAZKXK010000169.1:0-2456 GCA_964556585.1 uncultured Anaerolineaceae bacterium | reverse complement strand
CGCGGACGGCTGCTCTCCAACGAGCTGTTCTCGCGCCTCGTCTGACGGAGCGGGGGAGCCGGGTTGTGGACGGCAACCCACCGGCGAGCCGAGCGTCGGATCGCGGTGCCGACTGGACGGCGCCCGCCGATTGACACCTGTGTGGCCGTGCTGCTACGATCCGGTCACGTGGTTGGCACTCTACCAATGAGAGTGCTAACAGGATTTGGCACTCCAGTAGTGAGAGTGCCAGCAGGAGCGACACACCGGTGACCCGAGGAATTCGACGCAGCGCCGGCCCGCTGGATCAGCGAGCCCAGTCGATCCTGCGCGCCGTCATCGAGGAATACATCGCCAGCGCGGCACCGGTCGGATCGCAGGCGCTCGTGGAGCGCTATCAGCTCCAGGTCAGCTCCGCCACGGTCCGGGCCATCCTCGCGGAGCTGGAGGCGGAGGGCCTCCTGTCCCACCCGCACACGTCGGCGGGCCGCGTTCCGACGGATGCCGGCTACCGCTTCTACGTCGAGAGCCTGACGGGCGATGTCCCGCTCTCGCCCGTCGAGCAGCTCATGATCCGGCACCAGTTCGGGCAGGTGGAGTTCGCCACGGACCAATGGTTCCGGCTGGCCGCCACGACGCTCGCCTCGGCGACCCACTCGGCCGGGATCGCGACGCCGGCCAAGCCCCGGGCCGCCCGGATCCGACGCTTCGAGCTGATCCCGATCGGCGACCGGATGGCCAGCCTCATCGTCGTGCTCAACGAAGGGACCCTGAAGCAGGCCCTGTTCACGCTGGACGTCGGCACCCGCGAGCAGGACCTGGATGAGGCGGTCCGCCGCCTGAACGCCTCCTGCGCCGGGCGCAGCGCCGCGGACGTGGCCGAGCATCTCCGCTGGTTCGCCCAGGCGCCCGCCGATGACGCCACGTTCGAGCTGGTCCGGCGCGCCGGCGACCGGGCCCTGCGACTCCTGCGCGAGTTCGATGCCGCCACCGTCGAGCAGCTCTTCAGTGACGGGCTCCTCAACGTGATGGCCGCCCCCGAGTTCGCCAGCTCCGAGAAGCTGCGCGGTGTCTTCGGGGCGCTCGAGAACCGGACCTACTTCGCCGAGCTGTTCGATGCCGTGACCACGGACGGAGGCGTGCGGGTCTACATCGGGAGCGAGAACCGTCCCGACGAGATGGCCGACGTGAGCCTCGTCCTGGCACCCTACGGGCGGCCGGGCGCCGCGGTCGGCTTCGTGGGCGTGCTGGGTCCGACCCGGCTGCGCTACCCGCAGGCGATCGGGACCGTGCGCTTCGTGTCCGGGATCATGAACGACCTCGTGGACCACCTCTACACCTGAAGCCCGGGGGTACCGCATGCCGAACAACCCTGACCACCCTGCGCCGCGCCGCCGGACCCGCGCGGACGACCGGATCGCCGAGCTCGAGACGAGCCCCACGGCGCTCCTCGCCCAGGTCGCGGAGCTGACCGCCGAGCGCGACGCGGCGCTCGCGAAGGCCGACGAGAACCTGGTGACCGCCCAGCGTGCCGCGGCGGACTACGCGAACCTCAAGCGCCGCTCCGAGGCCGACCGGGAGCGCGACCTCGACCGCGCCCGCGAGGCGCTGCTCTCGAGGGTCGTGGAGCTTGCCGACGACTTCGACCTGGCCCTCGAGCATCTCCCGCCCGAGGCCCGCGACAACCCGTGGCTGGAGGGAATCGTGGCGATCGACCGAAAGCTGCGGGGCCTCCTCGAACGCGAAGGGGTGACGCCGATCGAGGCGCTCGGGCAGCCCTTCGACCCGAACGAGCACGAAGCGCTGAGCCACGTTACCGGCAGCGGCGCGGCGGAGGGCGAGGTCGTCCTGGAGCTGCGCCGTGGCTACCGCCTCCGGGACCGGGTGCTGCGGCCCGCGCTCGTCGCCGTCAGCGACGGAAGCCCGCGCCCGAACTGATCACATACCAACCGCACAACCACGCTCGATACCAGGAGAACAGGACACCATGGGCAAGATCATCGGCATCGACCTCGGCACGACGAACTCGGTCGTCGCGGTGATGGAAGGCGGCGAGCCGACCGTGATCGCATCGGCCGAAGGAGGCCGGACGGTCCCGTCGGTCGTCGCGTTCACGAAGACCGGCGAGCGCCTCGTCGGCCAGCTCGCGAAGCGCCAGGCGGTCACGAACCCCGCCAACACTGTCTACTCGATCAAGCGCTTCATGGGTCGCCGCTGGGACGACCCCGAGGTGAAGCACTCCCGGGCGCTCGTCCCCTACACCGTCGAGAAGGACGCATCGTCCGACGGCGTCCGGGTTGCGCTCGCCGACGGGCGGACGTACACGCCGCCCGAGATCTCCGCGATGATTCTCCAGAAGCTCAAGGCGGACGCGGAGGCGTACCTCGGCGAGAAGGTGACCGAGGCGGTCATCACGGTGCCGGCCTACTTCGACGACACGCAGCGCCAGGCGACCAAGGACGCCGGCCGCATCGCCG
>CAZKXK010000168.1:3155-5398 GCA_964556585.1 uncultured Anaerolineaceae bacterium | reverse complement strand
CGTCGCCGGCGCGGTGGTCGGGCGGGAGCTCCGGGCGGTGGATCCAGAAGATGAACAGACCCGAGCCGAGGAACGACAACGCGTCGAGCGCGACAGCGAACGGGGCCCGCACGATCCCGATCAACAGGCCGGCCAGCCCGGGGCCGACCACCTGGGCGCCGGCCCGGCTGATCTCGAGCTTGGCGTTGCCCTCCTGGAGCTGCTCGCGCGCCACGAGCGACGGGAGATAGCTCTGGTAGGCGACGTCGAAGAAGACCGTCAACAGCCCCACGGCCCCGCCGACGACGTAGAGCTGGATGATCGTCAGGGCGTTCAGCAGATAGGCGAGCGGGATCGTCGCGAGAAGGGCGGCCCGTCCCAGGTCCGCGGCGACCAGGATCGGCCGCCGCCGCAGGCGATCGACCCAGACCCCGGCGACCAGGCCGACGAGCAGGAACGGGAGCATCTCGACGACGTTGAGGAGCGCGATCTCGAACGTCGACGCATTCAGGACTCCGAGTGCGACGAACGGGATCGCGAGCTGGCTGACCTGGCTCCCGAGCTGGCTGACCGTCTCGGCCGACCAGAGCTTCAGGAAGTCGGGATGGCGGGCCAGCGGGACGGACGCGGGAGGCAGCTCGGGGGCCATCTCGCCACTGTAGCGAGCCGGCCCGACCCTCCGGGCGTCGGCGCGGTGCGTGCCGAGCTGCTCGCGCCCGTGGCGGGCGTGTCACGATTGGTCCATGACGATGCTGGTCGAATCCGTCCCCAACGTGTCCGAGGGCCGTCGGCTCGACGTGGTGGACCGCCTGGCCGCCGCCGCGGCGAGCGTCCCCGGTGCCCACCTCCTGGACCGCACCAGTGATGCCAGCCACAACCGGAGCGTCTTGACGCTCGCCGGCGAGGTTGGCGCGGTGAGCGACGCGCTGGAGCACCTGGTGGAGCGCGCGCTCGTCGAGATCGACATGCGCACCCAGACCGGCGAGCATCCGCGAATCGGCGCCGTGGATGTCATCCCGTTCGTGCCGCTGGGGGGAACGACGCTGGACGAGTGCGTCGGCTTCGCGCGGGATTTCGGACGGCGGATCGCCGGACGCTTCGACCTCCCGGTCTACCTCTACGCGGCGGCGGCCTCGCGGCCCGGCCGGGTCCGGCTGGCCGACGTGCGGCGCGGGCAGTACGAGGGGCTCGTGGACGAGATCGCGACCGCCGGGCGCGAGCCGGACTTCGGCCCGGCGCGGATGCATCCGCGCGGCGGCGCGACGGCCGTCGGGGCGCGTCCGTTCCTGATCGCCTGGAACATCAACCTCGATTCCACGGACCTCGACCTCGCCAAGCGGATCGCGCACCGGGTCCGGGAGTCGTCGGGCGGCCTTCCCGCCGTCCAGGCCAAGGGGTTCTGGATCGATCAGCTCGGCTGCGCACAGGTCTCGATGAACCTGCTGGACTTCGCGACGACCCCGATCTGGCGCGTCTGGCAGGCCGTGGCGGAGGAGGCGGCGGAGGACGGTGTCGGGATCCGCGAGTCGGAGCTGATCGGCCTGGCGCCGCTGGCTTCCTTCCTCGACGTCGCCGATCACGCCGGCGTCTCGGCAACGGTAAGCGACGAGGAACGGGTGCGTGCCGCTGGGGCGTTCCTGCGTATGCGGGATGCCTCGCCCCTGCAGGCGCTCGAGCTGCGGCTTCGCTCGGTTGAAGCAGGGGCCGCGGCGACGTGAGCCCTACCCGCGACCTGACTGGCACCCGCGACCTGACTGGCACCCGCGACGTGCGCCGGACCCGCGACGTGCGCCGGACCCGCGACGCGAGCCCCACTCGTGACATGAGCGGCACCCGCGGCCTGCTGGTCGCCGGCGCGGCCGAGGTCGCGACGCTGGCCGGCGGGCTTCGCCTCGGCCGCGCGCAGGACGAGCCGTCGATCGCCCCGCCCGGGACCGCGGTCGCGTGCCTGGATGGGCGCATCGTCGCCGTGGCCGCGGAGTCGGAAGCGCGGGACACGCTCGTCGCCGAGCTCGCAGAGGCCGGCGCTCCCCCGGAAGCGTTCGACGTCATCGATGCGGCCGGCGGAACGCTCACGCCGGGGCTCGTGGACCCGCACACGCACCTGCTGTTCGCTGGGAGCCGCGAGGGCGAGGTCGGGCTGCGCCAGCGGGGCGCCGGATACCTGGAGATCCTCGCGGCCGGCGGCGGGATCCTCTCCACGGTCGCGGCGACCCGCGCCGCCTCCGACGCGCAGCTGCTGGCCCACGGACGGCGCTGGCTCG
>CAZKXK010000168.1:0-3055 GCA_964556585.1 uncultured Anaerolineaceae bacterium | reverse complement strand
GCGACCCGCGCCGCCTCCGACGCGCAGCTGCTGGCCCACGGACGGCGCTGGCTCGGCGAGATGCTCCGCCACGGTGCGACAACGGTCGAGGCGAAGTCCGGCTACGGCCTTGACGCGGCGAACGAGCTGCGGCTTCTGGCCATTGCCGGGCGGCTCGCGGCGGAGGGCCCGGTGGACGTGATCCCCACGTTCCTGGGCGCGCACGCGGTGCCGGCCGAGGTTCGGGCGGCCCATTCCGACCCGTCCGCGGCGACGGAGGCATACGTCCGGGCGGTGATCGACGAGCAGCTCCCCGCGGTGGCGGCCCAGGGGATCGCCCGATCCGCCGACGTCTTCTGCGAGGCGGGCGTCTTCTCGCCCGACCAGGCGCGCCGGATCCTGCTGGCCGCCCGCGGCCTGGGTTTGGAGATCCGCCTGCACGCGGACGAGCTGGTGCCGTCCGGCGCGGCGGAGCTCGCGGCCGAGCTGGGCGCGCTCTCCGCTGACCACCTCGGCTGTCCCTCGCCGGCAGGGATCGCGGCCCTTGCCGCCGCAGCGGCCGGGGCGCGCCCGGTCGTCGCCGTGCTGCTGCCGACGGTTCCCTGGTTCCTGGGAGTCGACGTTCGCGAGCCCGCCCGCTAGCTGGTGCTCGCCGGCATCCCGGTGGCGATTGGCACGGACTTCAACCCCGGGACGTCACCGATTCCCAGCCTGCCGCTCGCGATGTCCGTCGCGATGCTCCGCCTGGGGCTGACACCATCCGAGGTGCTCGCCGCGACGACCGTCAACGCGGCCGCGGCCCTCGGGCTCGCGGATCGGGGCAGCCTGGAGCCGGGACAGCGCGCAGACCTGGTCGTCTGGGACGTGCCAACGCACGCGCAGCTCCCGTACTGGGCAGGCGCGGACCTTGTTCGGGCCGTCGTTGCCGGCGGGAACCTGGTGGTGGGCGGCAGCGGCTGATCACCCCGTCGGTCGGTTGGTCGGTCCGTCGGTCGGTCCGTCGTCGTCGGTCGTGGGCGACCGCGGGTGACCGTCCCCGCAGCGCCGCGTCCTAGACCTTGCCGCGAGCCTCCAGCCGCACGGTGGTCGTCTCCTCGGGGATGCTGCCCGGCGTGACCGTCAGCTTCACCTGCGCCGTGGTGTCCTTGGCGCCCATCTCGTGGAGGAACTTCGCCAGCGCCTCGTCGCATTCGTGCTCGTCGTCGCAGACCGCCATCGGGATGACGATCTTGGGGTCCAGCTGGGCGACGACCTCCGCCGCGCGCGTGGCGCTCAGCTGGCCGCCGATCGGCACGCAGGCCACGTCCACCGGACCGATCTCGCCGATCTTCTCCTCGGTCAGGAGATGGGCGATGTCGCCGAGGTGCGCGATGCGGATGCCGTCCAGCTCCACGGAGTACGCGACGTTCCGCCCGCGGTCGGCGCCGCGCTTGTCGTCCCGGAAGGTCCGGACGCCGGTGATGAGGACGTGCTTGACCTCGTATTCCCCGGGCCCCTCGAGCACGAACGCCTGCTCCAGGCTGGTGGGGAGGTAGATCCCGCCGTCCCGCGTCGCAACGCCTTTCGGGCGTGGCAGCGGGTCATCGTCCGGGTGGCTGTAGGTGACGATGTCGCCGGTGATGCCGCGCCCGGTCGGCCCGACGACGGCCTGGTACGCGTCGGCGACGACGACGGCGTCCCGGCCCTTGAGGCGGACGCACGTGCGCCCGAACCATTGCAATTCCATGCGGGGATTCTGCCACGCGGCGCTCACCGGGACGTGCGTCCGGCGTGGATGACGCCCAGCCCGGGCGTTCGGCGGAATGCCGTGCCTCGAACCTCCCGGAAAAGGAGGACCGGGAGCGCCTGCCCAATCGGCGCCCCCGGTCGGAGGGAGGGAGGAAGGACCTGCCGTTCGGAGGGTTTCGTTCCGCAGTTCCTTGAGTCGAAGATTAGCCCGCCTCGGTGAATCCCCAAGACGGCAGACGATGAAGAAACCGCTACCTCTTGGGCCCGTGCGACAATCCCGGCCATGCCTCGCCCGACGCCCTTGGGCCGCAGCGCGCGCTCCCGACGGACCCTCGTCGCGGTCTCGATCGCCGCCGTGCTGGTGGCCGCCTGCGGGTCGCCCGGTCCGTCGCCGGCTCCCTCGCCGGCGCCGGCGTCAGCGCTCTCGCCGGCGCCCGCTTCCTCCGCCACGACGTCCACTCCTGGCGGGCCGAGCCTCAACCCCAGCCCCAGCCTGAGCCCGGCCAGCGCGAGCCCGGCCGCGCCGATCGACGAGGCCGCCGTCTATCGCCAGATCGAGGACCAGGTGATCGCCCTCCGCGGGCTGCCGGCGAAGCAGCGCCTGGAGCCGACCATCCTCGACGAGGCGCAGCTCCGGGTCCGGATCGAGGCCCAGTTCCGGGCCGAGAACCCGCCGGCGGAGATCGCCGCGTCGCAGGCCACGCTCGTCGCGATGGGCCTCCTGCCGGCCGGCACGTCGCTCGCCGACCTGTACGTGAACCTCCTGGGGTCCCAGGTCGCCGGCTACTACGACCCCAAAGCGAAGCAGATCTACGTTGTCGCGCGGACGGGCCAGATCGGGGCGATCGAGAAGGTGACCTTCGCCCACGAGTTCACCCACGCGCTCCAGGACCAGAACTTCGGCCTGAAGGGGATCACCACGGACACCGCCGGGCAGGGAGATCGATCGCTCGCCCACCTCGCGCTCATCGAGGGCGACGCCTCGCTCCTGATGACGCAGTGGCTGATGGGGCACCTCGACGGGGCCGGAATCGCGCAGATCATGGCCGGCGACCCGGCAGCCCAGGCGCAGCTGGACGCCGCGCCCCCGTTCATCAAGGATGCGCTGCTGTTCCCCTACCTCCAGGGGGTGACGTTCGTGAGCTCCATCTGGGCGCAGGGCGGGTGGCCAGCCGTGGACCGGGTCTTCTCGCGGCTGCCCGCATCCACCGAGCAGATCCTCCACGTCGACAAGTACGCGGCCGACGAGCTGCCGGTGACCGTGCCGCTGGACGCTCCCGCCATCGCGGCCCGGCTCGGGGCCGGGTGGACGGCCATGCCGGCCGACACGCTCGGCGAGTTCCAGGTC
>CAZKXK010000167.1:0-5425 GCA_964556585.1 uncultured Anaerolineaceae bacterium | reverse complement strand
GGTGGAGGCACGCCCGCAGCGGTGGGCCGGGGCCGGGAGAACGTGTGGACGAAGCACGACGGCCCTGGCGCCAGCGCCGTCGGCGCCGCCGAGCGTTGTGAATCGTCCGCCCCGCCAGCCCATCAACGGGAACCCCTTGTCCACACCGGAGTCCGGTTTTCCACCGATTTCGCCGCTTTTTCCACACACGCCAGTCCTGGCGGCGGAAGTGCGGGTGCGATCGCGGGGGGCACGCAGCCGGCCCCCGGGTCAGTCCGCGTAGATCAGCTCGCGAACAGCGGCGATGTCCCGGCGCATCTCGTCGTTGAGGGCCGCCTCGCGGTTGATCTTGTCGTACGCGTGAAGCACGGTCGAATGGTCCCGTCCGCCCAGCTCCGCGCCGATGCGCAGCAGGGAGACGTCCGTCTCCTCGCGCATCAGGAACATCGCGATCTGGCGGGGCGTGACGATCGCCTTGTCGCGCTTCTGGCCGCGCAGGGCATCGAGACCGACCCCGTAGTAGTCGGCGACCGCCCGGGCGATCTTCTCGGTGGTCACCTGGCGCTTCTTGGGGTTGTACAGGACGTTCGAGAGGACGGCCTGGGCGAGCTCGATCGTGATCGGCATGGCGCCCATGCTCGCGTACGCCACGACCCGGTTCAGCGCGCCCTCGAGCTCGCGGATGTTGCTGACCACCTTGCGGGCGATGAACTCGATGACGTCCGAGCCGATCGGGACCGCCGAATCCTCGGCCTTGGCCCGCAGGATGGCGATCCGCGTCTCCAGGTCGGGCGCCGTGAGGTCCGCGATCAGGCCCCACTCGAACCGGCTCCGGAGCCGCTCCTCCAGCGTGATGATCTGCTTCGGCGGGCGATCCGACGAGAGGACGATCTGCTTGCCGTCCTCGTGGATGGCGTTGAACGTGTGGAAGAACTCCTCCTGGGTCCGTTCCTTGTCGGCGATGAACTGGATGTCGTCGATCAGGAGCAGGTCGATTCGCCGGTAGCGCGACCGGAAGTCGTCGATCCGGCCTTGCTGGATGCTCGTGATGAACTCGTTCGTGAACTTCTCGCTGGTCGCGTAGACGACCCGCTTGCGCGGGAAGCGGGCCACCACCGCGTTGCCGATCGCGTGCATGAGGTGGGTCTTGCCCAGGCCCACGCCGCCGTAGAGGAAGAGCGGGTTGTACGCGTGGCCGGGCCGCTCCGCCACCGAGAGCGCGGCCGCGTGGGCCAGCCGGTTGGCCGACCCGACGATGAAGTTCGAGAAGGTGTACCGGGGGTTGACGTTGGCCGACGAGCCGTCACCGCCGACCCTGGTCGGTTCCACCCGGACCTCGGGCGGCGGCGCGACGGCCCCCTCCGTGCCGGATTCGGGGAGGCCGGCATCGGGCCGCACGACGAACTCCACCGCGACGCTGTAGCCCACGATCCGGGCCAGCGTCTGCGAGATCAGGGAGCGATAGCGCGTCTCCAGCCAGTCCTTGGCGAATCCGTTGGGGACAGCGATCCGGAACCGGGTGTCGTCCACCTCGACCAGCGAGGTGTGCCGCAGCCACGTCTCGAAGTTGGCCGGCGAGAGGGCGACCTGAAGCTCCCCGAGGGCCGCGCGCCAGATGTGTCGTGTATCCAACGGACGGACCTGCTTGATCCGGGCGCTCGGCCCGGAGGAGATGCTCGGCGGCCGGTCCTGGGCACGGCGAACCGCACGCGGACAAGCTCGATCGACAAATGGAGGTTCTCCCAGCAGGCTGGGCGAGCGCTCCTGGGCTGGCCCCGGGGTTCCACCGGGGTTGCCCGCAGGCGTCCCGGCGACCGTGGGCCGACGCATCGTAGCACCGCCCGGTCCGGCCCCGCAAGGCAATCGGGCACCCAAACCGCGATACTCCCAGGGAGTATATGAGAGGCGGTCGGCGGCGGTCGGTCGGGTCCGCTCCGGAGCGCCTCCCGGCAGCCTTCGTTTGACACTCCGAAGGGCATCTTCCTATAATCGGCCGGCGTTGACGCGCCCCGCGCCTCCGTGCGTGCGGCGCGTTTGCGTGCCTTCTGGGGACGAAACGACCGAAACCCCTGGGGCCGGACGGTTGAGGACCACGACACCCGATGAAGCAGACCTACCAGCCGAAGAAGCGCCATCGCGCCAAGGAGCACGGCTTCCGCGCCCGGATGAAGACCCCCGGGGGCCGTCGGGTGCTCGCCGCTCGCCGCGCACGAGGCAGGAAGCAGCTGACGGCCTGACGCCGACATCGGGCCGCGACCAGCGCAGGCTCGCCATGCTCACCCGGCCGGCGGACTTCACGGCGCTCCAGGCGTCCAGGGCCACCAGGTCACACCCGCTCATGACCGTCCGCTTCCGCCGAACCGATCTCGACGAAGTCCGCTTCGGCTTTGCGACCGGCCGGACCCTCGGGGGGGCCGTGGTCAGGAACCGCACGCGGCGACGTCTCCGGGAGGTGCTCAGGGTGATGGCGCCCTCGCTCCAGCCGGGCTGGGATGTGCTCATCATCGCCCGACCGGCGCTCGTGGCGGCGGACCACCGGGCGCTCGTCGAGATATTGGAACGGCTCCTCCGGCGCGGAGGGGTCCTGGGAGGATCGACGTCCTCGTGAAACGAATCGGGATCGGGCTCATCCGGCTCTACCGAATCGTGTTCGCGTGGCTCCCATCGAGCTGCCGGTTCTACCCCACGTGCTCGCACTACACCGAGCAGGCGATCCAGAAATACGGCCTCATCCGTGGAGGCTGGATGGGGGCGCGGCGCATCGCCCGGTGCCATCCATGGAACCCGGGCGGCTATGACCCGGTCCGCTAAGTGAGGCAGCTCCACGTGTCGCTCCCCCGTCCGCGCCGCGAGCTGCTGCTCCTGCTGCTCCTGCTGGTCGGGCTGGCGCTCCTGGTAGGCGCCTGCACCAGCACCGGAATCGTCCCCGCCGGCAGCGGCGGAGTGGCCGCGACCGCCGCGCCAAAGCCGCCCCTCACTCCCGCCCAGCCGGGGGCGGACCCCGTCTCGCTCATGGCCTGGATCTTCAACCCGATCTTCCAGCTGCTCTACATCCTGCTGGTCTGGCTGCAGAAGATCACCGGCGACGTCGGGATCGCGATCATCCTGATGACGCTGATCGTGCGTGCCGCGCTGATTCCCCTGTTCCGGCGCCAGATCGTCTCGACGAAACGGATGCAGCTGATCCAGCCCGAGATCCGCGAGCTCCAGAAGCGCTACAAGGGCGACCGGGCGAAGTTCAGCCAGGCCCAGATGGAGCTCTACAAGGAGCGCGGGGTCAACCCGGCCTCCGGCTGCCTGCCCATGCTCCTCCAGCTCCCCCTCCTCATGATCATCTACACGGTGATCAGCCAGGGCCTCACGAACCCCAACCCCAGCGCGATGTTCAACTTCTTCGGGCTGCACCTGGTCGACTACACGTGCGTCAACGGCGTGGGCGGCCCCGCTGGCGCGGCAGTCGACCTCTACAAGCCCTGCATCAATACGACCGTCGCGTGGCTCGGCAACCTGGACGTCTCGAGGACCTGGGTTCTGTTCCCGAAGATCCCGCTGCTGAGCTGGTTCAGCGTCCTCGCCGCGGCCTCGGCCGTCCTTCAGCTGGTCCAGAGCCGCATGACCATGCCCCCGTCCACCGCCGCCTTCAGCGACCAGAACTCGAAGGTTCAGCGGCAGCTCGTCCTGTTCCTCCCGCTGATCTCGCTTGCCTACGGCGGGTTCCTGCCCGCGGGCCTGTTCATCTACTGGATCGTCACGACGCTCTTCGGGATCGCCCAGCAGTACCTCATCGTCGGCTGGGGCTCCATGTTCCCGTTGTTCGGGTACTCGCCGGGCTTCGCCCGTGATCACCGTCCGCGGTTCCCGGTGGAGGAACCGAAGGCCGTGAGCCGGGGGACTCCGGGCGCCACCGCCAAGCCGGCAACCGTCCGGCCGCCCACCGACCGCACCACTGCCGTCCGCTCTGCTTCCGCGGCGGCCACGGTGCGGCCGCGAGAACGAGGCCGTCAAGGTCGTCGAGGGAGAAAGCGCTGAGCATGAGTGCGTACCAAGAGTTCACCGGCAAGTCTGTCGAAGAGGCCCTGCGCCACGCTCGAGACGAGTTCGGCGTTGGCCTGGACGAGCTCGACTTCGAGATCCTGACCCCGGGCAGCCGGGGGGTCCTCGGGATGGGCGCCGAGCCCGCGCGCATCGTTGCCGCTCCGCGGGCGGCGCTCGGGGGTGCCGCGCCCAAGCGCGAAGCCGCTGCGGCGAAGCCACTCCCCACCCCGGTCGATCGCGGTCCGCGCCGCGACGACCGGCCTCCGCGAGGCGACGACCGGCCCCCGCGCCGGGATGATCGCGAGCCGCGGCGTGACGAGCGGCCCGAGCGGCCCGCGATGCCCCGCGCCGAGGTCGCGCGCAGCGACGCCCCGCGTCCTGAGTCGCCTCGTCCCGAAGGTTCGGGCAGGGACGACCGCGGTCCGCGCCGCGACGAACGTCCACCCCGCCGCGACGACCGCGGTCCGCGCCGCGACGAACGTCCGCCCCGCCGTTCGGGTGATCGTCCGGGCGCGTCGCCCGTCTCGCCGGTCTCGTCCAGCGAGGCCGACGAGGTCCAGACGGCCCGCTCGCTGGTGCGCGAGCGCGAGGAGCTCCAGGCCGCCGAGGCGTCGCCGGCCGCGCTCGATGCCGGCAAGCGACTCCTCGAGCAGCTGATGGAGCACATGGGGTTCTCCGTCGCCGTCAACATCGAGACGGGCGAGACGAACCGCCTGAACGTGGTCGGCGCCGACGACGACGAGCACGAGGCGCTCGGCGCGCTGATCGGCCGGAAGGGCGAGCGGCTCTCAGCGCTCCAGCACATCGTCAACCTGATGCTGTCGCGCGAGATGGGCGAGTGGACCCGGGTCCTGGTCGACGTCGAGGACTACCGCGGCCGCCGCGAGCAGCAGCTCCGGGAGATCGCGGACCGCGCCGCCGCGCGGGTCGTGGAGACCGGCAAGATGCTCCAGCTTGAGCCGATGCCCGCCCTCGAGCGCCGCTGGATCCACATCGCGCTCCGCGACAACCCGGGCGTCGCGACACAGTCGATCGGCGAGGAGCCGAACCGGCGGGTCGTGATCCTCCCGCGCAGCGTCTGAGGCAACTCGCGCGTCAGAGCCGGGGCCGGGCACGACGACTGTCGCATGACAGATTCGCGCGTACACGCGAAGATGTCGCGGCTGCCGGGACTGCGCCCGGCTTCGGTGACCCTCGCATGAGCATTCGATGACCGACCTGCCCAACTCCTCGGCCGAGGCGGCCGCTTCTGTCGCCGGTGATCCGGACCTCGCCTCGCTCGTCCGGCGCGGCTCGGCGGCACCCGTCGACGGCGACGCCGATCTCGCTGCCCTGGTGAGGCTCGGGCAGCGCCCGGTCAGCGCTGCGGTCCCGGTCGCCCGAGTCGCGCCGACGTCCCCGGCACCCGCCG
>CAZKXK010000166.1:0-5464 GCA_964556585.1 uncultured Anaerolineaceae bacterium | reverse complement strand
ACCTTGCCGGGCATGATCGACGAGCCCGGCTCGTTCTCCGGCAGGCGCAGCTCGCCCAGGCCGGCGCGCGGCCCGGACCCCAGCCAGCGCACGTCGTTCGCGATCTTCATCAGGCTGGTGGCCAGCGTCCGAAGCGCGCCCGACGCGAACACGGTCGCCTCCTGGCCCGCGAGCGCGGCGAACTTGTTCGGCGCGGAGACGAACGGGAGCCCGGTCAGCTCGGCGATCCGGGCCGCCGACCGGCCCGCGAACTCGGGGTGGGCGTTGAGCCCGGTCCCGACCGCGGTCCCGCCCAGGGCGATCTCGTGAAGCCCGGGCAGCACGACCCGGAGACGCGCGAGGTCGCCGTCGAGCATCGCGACGTAGCCGGAGAACTCCTGGCCCAGCGTCAGTGGCACGGCGTCCTGGAGGTGGGTCCGGCCGATCTTCACGATCCCCATCCAGGCCCGCGCCTTCGCGTCGAGGGCGTCGCGGAGGGCGGCCACGGATGGGATCAGGCGCAGCTCGATCTCCGACGCGACCGCCACGTGGAGCGCGGTCGGGAACGTGTCGTTCGACGACTGGCTCATGTTCACGTGATCGTTCGGGTGGATCGGGGTCTTGCCGCCCCGGACGCCGGTCGCCAGCTCGTTGGCGCGCCCGGCGATCACCTCGTTGACGTTCATGTTCGACTGGGTGCCCGACCCGGTCTGCCAGACCCGGAGCGGGAACTCGGCGGCCAGCGACCCGTCGCTCACCTCGATCGCCGCGCGGACGACCAGGTCGCGCGCTTCGACGGGGAGCAGGCCAAGGTCCGCGTTCACCTCGGCCGCGGCACGCTTGAGGATTCCGAACGCGTGGATGATCGGAACCGGCATCGTGTCCCGGCTGATCGCGAAATGGTGGAGCGACCGCTGGGTCTGGGCCCCCCAGTAGTGGTCCGCCGGGACCTCCACCGGACCCATCGAATCGGTCTCCGTGCGGGTCGGGCCGGCAGGGGCGGTGGGATCGACGGCGGTCATCGCGGTGCCCCTCGACTGGTCGGTGGTCGGGTCAGGTGCGGGCGCGGACCGGCACGGCGTCGCCCGCCTTCGACGCCTCCGGCTCCGGCAGGACGGCCGGAGCACCCTCGTCGCCCGGGAGGGCCGGCAGGAACGGCGCGAGCCCCACGAGCATGGCGGTGGTCTTGAGGTCCAGCCAGGCAAGCGCCAGGGTGCCGGCGACGATCACGGTCCACGGCCGGTTGGTGCGGGCCCCCCAGATGACGAGCAGCGCGGCGCCGAGGACGCGGGCCACCGTCGCCACCGGTGCCGGGCGGCCGGTGACCTCCAGGATCGACTTGGGCCAGTCGAACCAGAGACCCGGCGAATAGGCGAACGAGATGCCCACGATCAAGGCCGTCGCGCCCAGCGCGATCGCCAGGTTCCTCCATTCGCGGCGGGCCACGAACCAGAGCAGCCCGATGCCCGGCGTCACCTTGGTCAGGAGCACGAACGACCAAGCCGCCGGCTTGCGGAACCCGAGCACGATCGCCGCCGCCATCAGGATCTCGATGTTGCCGAGGTAGGCGTCCCACACGATGGGGATGAAGACGAGCAGCGCCAGCGACCAGCGCCGGCCGAGCCACGCCACCACGAGCGCCAGGAACCCGAACCAGCCGATCGCGAAGACCGGCCAGGGAAGGAGGTGGAAAAGCGAGAAGAGCTGCGCGATCGCCGGGCTGTAGCGAAACGCGCCGTACTGGTCGGGGCTGAAGTCGAAGTGGTACGGGGCGTTGGGGTTCACGGCCCAGTAGGCGTACGCGTCGTAGGCGACCCAGGACCCGCCGTAGGCCGCGAACCAGGCGAGCACGGCGATGCCAGCCAGCGAGAGCCGGTCGCGCAACACGACCGGGTCCAGCTGGCCCAGGAAGTCCAGTACCCGCAGCTGGAGGTCGCGCACGCCGACCCCCACGCGTGCGGCGGTACGAAGGCCAGACACGTGATCCACCGAACGGCAGCCCGAATCGCGCCGCCCTCGACGGCGGGACCGGACGGACAGGAGTCTACCGCGCCGACGCCGCGAGGGGGCAATCCGGCGACGCAGCCGGGCAATCCGGAAGCACGGGATTGGCAGCGGGCACGGCTGCCGTACACTGCGTCCTGCCGGGCGATCGCGCGATCGCCGCACCAGAGAGGGACGAATGACCAAGGACACCCAGGGCCGGCCGAAGCCGGCGCGGACAGGGCGGACGCGCTAGATGCCGCCCCGCAAGCGCAAGATCACCTACCCACCCGCCCGAACCGCCAACCGGCCGGGGCCGCCGCCGGGACTTGCCGGCGAGCCGTATGTCCGGCCCACCGTCGTTGCGATCGACCTTTCCGCCCGGGCCGGCCGGCCCGGTCTCGCGGTCGGGGATCGCGTCCGGATCGGCGGCAGCGGACTCTACGCCGGTGAGGCAGCCGTGATCGAGCGCTTCAGCAATGGGGCGATCCCGGCCGCCGTCGTCCGGACCGAGGCGGGGCGCACGCGCCAGGTCCGGACCATCGACCTGCAGCCGATCCCGCCCGAGAGCTGATCCCCGCTGGAGGCACCCGGGGACCATCCCCGCGGGTGCCCGCCCCCAGGCCCTGGAGGTACCCACGATGGCGGTGAGCGAGCACGCGGGCCTGCCGGCGGATCCGTCGCTGCTGGTCGACGTCGATCGGCTCGTCGCCGCCTACTACGATCGACGGCCCGACGTTGCGATCCCCGCTCAGCGCGTCGCCTTCGGGACGTCCGGCCATCGTGGGTCCTCGCTCACGACGTCGTTCAACGAGGCGCACATCGTCGCGACGACCGCGGCGATCTGCCGGTACCGGCGCCGCGAGGGCATCGACGGCCCGCTGTTCATCGGCCGCGACACGCATGCGCTCTCCGGTCCCGCGTTCGAGAGCGCCGTCGAGGTCCTCGTCGCCGACGGCGTCGACGTCCGGGTCGACAGCGGGGACGGCTACACGCCGACGCCCGCCGTCTCGCACGCGATCCTGGTCCACAACCGGGGCCGGCGCGGCGGGCTGGCCGACGGCATCGTGGTGACGCCCTCGCATAACCCGCCCGCCGACGGCGGCTTCAAGTACAACCCGCCCACCGGCGGACCAGCCGACGCGGCGATCACCGACGCGATCGAGCGCGAGGCGAACGAGATCCTGGCCGGCGGTCCCGGCGATGGCCTTGCCAGCGTGGGTCGGGTTCCCTTCGAGCGCGCCCGCCGGGCGACCGGCGCCTACGACTTCATGGGGACATACGTCGCGGATCTCGGCTCCGTGGTCGACATGGACGCCATCCGCGCGTCCGGCCTGCATCTCGGGGTGGACCCGCTGGGCGGCGCCAGCGTCGCCTATTGGGGGGTCATCGGCGAGCGGTACGGCCTGGACCTGACCGTCACGAACGACCGCGTCGACCCCCGGTTCGCGTTCATGACGGTCGACTGGGACGGCAGGATCCGGATGGACCCGTCGTCGCCCTACGCCATGGCGAGCCTGGTGGGCCTCAAAGATCGGTTCGACCTCGCGTTCGCGAACGACACCGACGCCGACCGGCACGGCATCGTCACCCGCAGCGCCGGCCTCCTCAACCCGAACCACTTCCTGTCGGCCGCGGTCGCCTACCTGTTCGACGGCGCGCGGGACTGGCCGAACGAGGTCGCGGTGGGCAAGACGCTCGTTTCGACCAGCATGCTGGACCGGGTGGTCGCTTCGCTGGGCCGGCGCCTGCTGGAGGTCCCGGTCGGCTTCAAGTGGTTCGTGGACGGGCTGCTGGACGGGAGCGTGGGCTTCGGCGGCGAGGAGAGCGCGGGGGCGTCGTTCCTGCGCCGCGACCGGTCGGTCTGGACCACCGACAAGGACGGCCTGATCGCCTGCCTGCTGGCCGCCGAGATGACTGCGCGGAGCGGCCGCGATCCGGGCGAGACGTACGGCGAGCTGACCGGACGGTTCGGTGCGCCGGCCTACCGGCGAATCGACGCCCCGGCGAGCCCGGAGCAGAAGGCCGTCCTGGCGCGGCTGTCAGCCGCGCAGGTCGCGGCCACGCAGCTCGCCGGCGAGCCGATCACCGCGACGCTGACGACCGCTCCCGGCAACGGCGCCCCGATCGGCGGCCTGAAGGTCGTCACCGAGCACGCCTGGTTCGCGGCGCGCCCGTCCGGCACGGAGAACGTCTACAAGGTCTACGCGGAGAGCTTCCTCGGCGAGGAGCACCTCGCCCGCGTGATCGAGGAGGCCCAGGCCGTGGTCGCCGAGGCGCTCGGGTAGGAAGGCGCCCGGCGCGGGCACCGCGGTGGCCGGACGCTCGCCGGCCCCCGTCGATCGGCGCGCCGACGAGTCGGCGGCGCGGGACCGGCAGCTCAACTGATCACGAGCCGCCCGATGATGATCCCGGCGACCGCGGCCGTCGCCGCGATTGCCAGCGTCTGGATCGTGGTCACCAGGACCGTGCGGTGCGTGATCCGTGCGCGGCCAACGCCCAGGACCAGCAGCAGCACCGTGGTCGTGACGAGTGACGCGGCCCGGGCGGAGTCCATGCCGAGCAGCGCGAACGGGAGCACCGGCGTGGCGGCCGCGATCAGGTCCGCGATGAACATCCAGGCCGCATGGGCCCACGGCGACTCGCGAGCCTGGCGCCCCAGGCCGAGCTCGAACGCGGCGACGAACTCGAGCAGCGCGTCGGGGTTTCGCGCGAGGGCGGCGCCGGTCGCACTCGCCTCGTCGTCGGAGAACCCGGCCCGCCGGAGCCGCTCCTCGGCTCGCCGCACCACGGGGGCGCTGTCGCGGCCGATCCGGCGCGTGGCCTCCGCCCGGACCGCCGCGCTCCGATCCCGCATGGAGACCACGTCGAGGTAGGTCCCGGCCATCATCGAGACCGCGCCGGCGACCGCGCCCGTCGCCCCGGCAAGCAGGACCACGTGCGTGTCGCTCGTGCTGGCGGCCACCCCGAAGACGAGCCCCGCGATGGAGACAGCCCCGTCCTCCATCCCGAACGCGACGTCGCCGATCGATGCCTTCAGGGAGTCGAGGATCCGGGAGACCGGGCCGCGGTTGCGCGCCGAGGGCCGCGGGCCTGCCGCAGGCTGCGGCACCGTGGATCGTGACGATCCGGGTCGAACTCCCGTAGGCTCGCCGATCGCCGGTTCGCCATGTGCTGGGCCCGACCCGGCCATCGCCGCTCTCGCCTCCGCAGTTCCTTCGCCACCAGCCGGCGCGTCAGCAGGAAGGGTAGCCGAAGCGGATCAGGCGACCGGTCGGCCGAGAGGCGACCGGTCGGCCGACGTCCATCGCATCGGGTCCGGCCCCGCTGGCCGGCCGGCACGCGTCCGGCAGCGGGTGGGGCAGGTCAGACCGCGCCGCTCAGGACCGGCTCCGATACCAGGCGAGCCCGCCCAGGTAGGCGACGGCGAAGACCGCGCCGACCCAGGCGTAGGGCGTCGAATCGCCGCCGCCGAACTGGGTCACCAGGAAGGCGCCCACCA
>CAZKXK010000165.1:0-5498 GCA_964556585.1 uncultured Anaerolineaceae bacterium | reverse complement strand
CCGTCCGGACGCCCGATGTCGTCACATGGCCGGCGGTGCCGGTGCCGGTGCCGCCGATCTCACCGCATGCTCGTCGGCGCGGACCGCGACCCAGGACGCCCCGACGAGGAACACCTGGCTGAGGTACGACAGCCAGACCATTCCCAGGAAGATCCCCGCCAGGGCACCGTACAGGTCAGCCGAGCCGAAGAGCAGCGGTCCGACCAGCGTGAAGGCCCCGGTCAACGCCGAGGCGGCCAGTCCAACCCAAGCCGCCGGGACGAACGCATCGCGCCAGGCCGGGCGATCCTGCGGAAGGAACCGGAACGCAAGCGCAAACGCCACCATGAGAGGCAGGACCGCGGTCACCCGCAGCTGCGCCAGCCCGAGCAGCCGTGACACCGGACCTGGAACGGTGGCCACCACGACCAGCAGGCCCAACCCAACGACGGCCCCCGCCACGACGACCACCTCGGCGACCGTACGTACGATCGGACGTTCAGGCGCGGACCGGCGGAAGATGATCCCGAAGGCCCGGTCCAGATCGCGCACGAGCGAGCTTGCGGACCAGGCCAGTACGGCCGCGCCGAACAGCGAGAACTCGCCCGCGTGGGCCAGCGCAGTGTCGAGCGTGCGGCGAAGGAGCTCGGCAAGCGGCGGGAACTGGTCCGTCAGGAACGCCACGATCCGCGCCCGTGTCTCGAGGTTGCCGCCGAACAGCCCGGCGATCGAGGCGATGAGCAGCAGCGCGGGCACGAGCATGAAGAGCGCGGTGAAGGCCAGCCCTCGGGCCAGGAGCGGTCCGCTCGACGCGTTGTAACGGTTCCAGACGCGGTGCGCCATCGCGACACGAGGGGCACCCAGGAGAGCCGACCCGAGCCGTGCGACGCGCGCCGCGATCCGCCCCCCGCGTCGCGGCCGCGGCGTCGCGGCCGGTCGGCTCAAAGGTCCTCGAAGAGCCGCGGCTGGACGTTCTCGGCTGCCACGCGCCGGCGCGGCCGCAACAGGGCCCGGACCTCGACCCGCCGGACGTACCGCCGCCCACCCAGCTTGAGCGTCTGGAGGCGGCCTTCGCGGGCCCACCTTCCGATGGTCTCCGGGCGGAAGCGCACGTTGGCGTCGCCGAGGATCTGCCCGGCTTCCGCCAGCGTGATCCAGTCGGAGGGGGGTCGGCTCATCGCACGCTCAGGCGTCTGCGTCGGGCGGCGCCGACGTGGAGGTCGGGCTGGAGTCGGCCGTGGCTGCCTCGCCGGACGTCCCGGCCGTGGGCGGGACGTCCGGCCCGGCGGACCCTTCGCCCGTAGAGGATTCCCGCGACGGCGGCACGGCGTTGTCACCTCGGCGCACAGGACCGCTCGTCGCCCGGCGGTCCTTCTTCGCCCACCCACTCCCCTTGAAGTGGATCGTGGGCGGCACGAACGCCCGCGCGACCGGCCCGCCGCATTCCGGGCACTGGTGCGGACCAGCCTCGTTGATCCCCCGCAGCACCTCGAATCGATGGCCACAGGATCCGCACACGTAGTCGTAGATCGGCACCTGGTCTCCTGCTCCCGTATCCGCTCAGCCGCGCAGCAGCCGCATGCCGCACTTCGGACAGTAGAAGGCCCGATCGTGGGCGGAGGCGAAACCGCAATGCGCGCACACCAGGCCGCCACGGCCGGAGGCCGGGACCGGACGGTCCAGCGGGACCACGCCCAGGGCGTACTGGCTGGCCAGGATGTTCTGGAAGAGCCCGCCCAGGAGGCGCCCCGCGGTGCGGTCCGTGTCGCCACGAACGCCGCGGCCACCCCACCCGACGACGGCCCGCACCAGCATGTCCCCGGTGGCCTCGTCCCAGTGGGAGGCGACGCCACCCACGATCGCGTTGTAGTCGGGATAGCCGGAGGTGTCGACCTCGCCATCGAGCAGCCCGCAGGCGAGCGTGTCGAACGCCAGGTCGATCGCGTCGATCGATTCCAGGACGTAGATGCAGTGGCGCGCGATGGGCGAGTGGCCGTGGTGCGCGTTCACCCACTGCATCGCCTCGGATGAACGGATGATCTGCGGGCTGGCCTGGCTGAATTCGATGGGCAACGGCTCGATCACCTCGATCTCGTCCGTCGCGAGTCCCGCCAGCATCGACGGCAGCTCCGCCAGCGCGCGCGGGCCGGCTTTCAGGCGCACGCCCTCGCTGCTCTTGCCGGCGTAGTACAGCTTGAGCAGGTACTCCTGGGCAGACGTGTCCTCGGGGATGGCAACCGGCGGCGGCGCGGCGCGGTCGCCGTCCCGCCCCCGACGCTTGAGGAACTCGAGCGGCACGAAATCTCCCTCGGGTGACGTACTCCTAATCCTAGCAGCGGCTGCGGCCGGATCACCGGGCCGGATCACCGAGCCGGTGGCACGTCCGGCCCGGCCAGCACCACCCCTTCAAGAGCGCGGAGGCAGATTCGTCCGTTCCCGGCGATCCCGGGCGGGTCGGACCCGTGGGTGCCCAGCACGGGCCGCCACTCGGCCGACCCGTCCAGGCGCAGGGTCGCTGCCAGGTCACGCCTGCCAAGGTTCAGGACCACGAGCGCCCGGTCATCGACCGTCCACCGCCGGAAGGCAAGGACGCCGGGGGTGGGCGTCGGGACGCGCGCCAGGCCACCCGAATGAAGGGCGGGCCTGGCTCGGCGGAGCGCAAGCAGGGCCCGGTAGAAGGCGAGCACAGAACCGGGATCCGCACGCTGGGCCGCCACGTTACGAGTCCGCCAGTCCGGCGGCAGCGGCAGCCACGGGTGCCCCGTGGTGAATCCGGCGCCGGGTTCGCCCGTCCAGGGCATGGGAGCCCTGGCCTGGTCGCGATTCCACCACCTGAATCCCGGCACGGAATGGCGGGCGGGGGGGTCGATCGCCGCCTCGTTCGGGATGACAACTCCCGGCACCCCGAGCTCCTCCCCGTAGTACAGGAACGGCGTGCCCCGCATCGTCAGGAGAAGAAGTGCCGACGCGCGAGCCAGCTCGTCGACGTCGCGCCCGGCGCCCCAGCGCGAGACGTGGCGTGGCTGGTCGTGGTTCGAGAGGACGACCGTGGGCCATCGATCCGGCCCATAGGCGGCCTCGCGACGATCGAGCGCCCGGCCGATCGCCGCCGCCGACCACCCAGCATGGAGCAGCTCGAAGTCGAACACGAGGTGGCGCTCCGCGCTCAGGTGCGCGGCCCGACTCGAGTCGCCGTCGAAGAGCTCGCCGACTGTCATTCGGCCCGACACCTCGTCGACGACCGCCCGAAGCTCGGCAAGGAGGGCAGGCAGGTCTGGTTGATCCTTGTCGTGGACGTGAAGCTGGCGGCTCCAGGCTGACCGACCCCGCCGGACGGGGTTGGAGCGTCGTTGCGGGTCCTTCAGGAACGCGTTGAACACGTCCATCCGAAAGCCGTCGACACCGCGCGCCAGCCAGTCGCGCATCATCGCCGTGACGTCTGCGCGGGTCCCCGGGTCGCGCCAGTTCAGGTCGGGTTGCTGCGCCAGGAAGGTGTGCTCGTAGAACTGGCCGCGGACCGGCTCCCATTCCCACGCGGAACCACCGAAGAACGAGACCCAGTTGTTGGGCGGGACCGGCCGCCCGGCCCGGTCAGTCCCCGCGGGGTCGCTCCACAGGTAGCGGTTGGCGTATGGGCCGGTGCGTGAGCCCCGCGATGCGACGAACCATGCGTGCGCGTCACTCGTATGGTTCACGACCAGGTCGAGGATGACCTTGATGCCCCGCCGATGCGCCTCGGCGACCAGGCGATCGAAGTCTGCGCCCGTGCCGAAGATCGGATCGACGGACGCGTAGTCGCTGATGTCGTAGCCGAGGTCGACGCCCGGGGAGGGATTGATCGGCGAGAGCCAGATCGCGTCCACCCCGAGCGAGCCGGGGCTCCCGGCAAGGTGGTCGAGGTGGCGCGTGATCCCTTCGAGGTCCCCAAGACCGTCGCCGCTCGTGTCAGCAAAGGAACGCGGGTAGATCTGGTAGACGACCCCGGTCCTCCACGGCGCCCGATCGTCGGCTGCGTCCGGCTCCATGCGCTGCATCAGGTCACCGGGAGCGCGACAAGCCAGCGCACGCCATATGCGGGGAGCGCAATCGAGTCCGCAGGCAGGAACGGTCCTTCGGCGCTGATCGCGTCCCGCGCCGCGTCCAGCCCGACCATCTCGAGCGCCCGGCCGTCCAGGTTCCGAGGCGTCTCGGTGAGGTTGTGGACGGCGAGGAGCGGGCCCGATGGGTGGACCCGCACGAAGGCGAAGAGGCCGGGGTCGCCCAGGTCGAGGATCTCGAGCGGCACGGAGGCGTGAAGGGAGGCCATGGTCCGGCGGACCTGCACCAGGCATCGCGTTCCCTCGAAGACTCTCGCCACGGGGCCGCCCGCGTGTCGCCGCGCCGCTCGCTCCCAGTCCATCCTGGGCCGGTGCAGCCAGCGGCTGTCCGAGGCCAGGTCCGTCTCGTTCCGATAGCTCCGATCGTTGAGGAGCGCGATCTCGTCACCCATGTAGAGGAGCGGGAGGCCATCCCAGCCCATGATCAGGGCATGCCCGAGGAGAATGCGCGCGATCGCCAGATCGACCTGCCCGGCGTCCTCCGCCTCGAGCGCGCGCTCAAGGCCCGCCAGGCTCGCGAACGATCCGCTGATCCGCGAGTCGCCATTGATCGGGTTGTGCTGGAAGACCTCCCCGCGCGCGAAGGAGCCGGGGAACACACCCGAGTAGAAGGACGACAGGAAGGCGCGATGCTCCGGCCCGGTCCAGCCGACGGCCTCCGCGTCCGCTTCGGTGATGGCCCAGCCGATGTCATCGTGGCAGCGGATGTAGGTCGCCCACGACGTCGTGGCCGGCTTGCGCGGAAATGCCGACAGCACATGCGTCATCAGGCGCGTGTCCCGGGTGGCCAGGGCCGACCAGTACTGGACCATCAGGCTGTTGTGATACGCCAGGTCACACTCGCGTCCGTGGTTCCGGCCGACGCCCAGGTATGGCGCCAAGTCGCCCGGCCCAACGATCGCCTCGGCCTTGAAGATGACGGCGGGGGCGGCGATCCTTGCGCAGGCACGCAGGGCGCGCAGGAGACTGTGGACCTCCGGCTGATTCTGGCAGTTCGTGCCCATCCGCTTCCACATGAACGCGACCGCGTCGAGACGGAAGACATCGACGCCACGATTCGCAAGGTGCAGCAGGATGTCCGTCATCTCCACGAAGACGCGCGGGTTCGACCAGTTCAGGTCCCATTGGAACGCGTTGAACGTGGTCCACACCCAGCGGCCGTCGGACAGGCGCGTGAAGTTGCCGGGCGCGAAATCGGGGAAGACCTGCGGGAGCGTAGCCTCGTACCGGTCGGGCAGCCGGCGGTTCGGGAAGATCCAGAACATCTCTTCGTAGGTGGGTTCGCCGGCGCGCGCACGCACGGCCCATTCGTGCTCGCCGGCACAGTGGTTCAGCACAAGGTCGATGCACAGGCTCATCCCGCGCTCACGCATCAGCCGGCTGAGCCGCTCGAGGTCGTCCATGCTGCCGAGGCGGGGCTCC
>CAZKXK010000164.1:2403-5512 GCA_964556585.1 uncultured Anaerolineaceae bacterium | reverse complement strand
CTTCCGCTCCCCGCTGCCGCCGATCAGGATCGGCAGGTGGGTCTGCACGGGTGGTGGCAGGAGCCGCATGGCGTCGAGCGCGTACCGGCCGCCGACGGGTGACGTGACCGCTTCGCCGTCCAGCAAAGCGCGGATGGAACCGACGGATTCGTCGAGCCAGTCGAGCCGCTCCCCAAAGCCACGCCCGAAGTCGATGCCCGCGGCCGCGTGCTCCAGGTCGAACCACGCGCCGCCGAGACCGGCGATGGCGCGCCCGTCGCTGATGTGGTCGAGGGTCGTGAGCGTCTTGGCCACGAGCGCCGGATTGCGGAACGTGTTCGCCCCGACGAGCAGCCCCAGCCGCACCCGGGTGGTGACCTTGGCCCACGCGGCGAGGGTCGTGTAGCCCTCGAAGATGGGTTGATACGGGTCCCCGAAGATCGCGTACAGGTGGTCCCACGCCCAGAGGTGGTCGTAGCCCAGAGAATCCACCCGTTTCGCGGCGGACTCGAAGTCGCTCCAGCTGGTGGCCTGGCTCCAGAGAAGCACGCCGAGCCGGGTGTCCATCGTCGATCGCCTCCAGTCAGCCGCCGTCGCCGCCGTATCCGCCGGTGCCACCGTAGCGGCTCTCACGGCCCGGCGCCAGCTTCGGACGGCTGATTCCCTAACGCCGGCTGGCGCGTACGGTCCCGCAGCGGAGAGGAGTCAGGCGCCGAACTCGTCGCGAAGCGGACGCGCAACCTCATCGGCGAGGAGGCGCAGCCCGTCCGGGCCGCCCCGGGGATCAAGGTAGTAGATCAAGTGGTCGCAGCCCCGGCGGGCCACGTCGCGACCGTAGTCGAGCGCGGCCCGGCGCTCTTCGGGGTTCGTGCCGACCCGGTGCTGGATGGAGACCTCCACCGTCGAGCGTTCGCGCCCGGCGATCTCGCACGCTCGGTCCAGGGCCTCGAGCTTGCGTGCGAACTCGTCCATCGTCCCGCCGGAGAAATTCCAACCGTCGGCATAGGTCGCCACGAGGCGCATCCCGACCCGCTCGCCCTGCGTGCCGAGCCAGATCGGCGGGCCTCCGCGTGTCAGGGGCGGCGGATCGTTCCGCGCATGGGTGAGCCGGTACGGCGGCGCGTCGACCGTCGCGCCGCCGGTCTGGTTGCTCGGCGCGCCCCCGGCTGCCGGCCAGGCTGCGGCGTCCGGTCCGAAGAGCGCGCGGATCACCTGGAGCGCCGCCTCGAGCTCGCGCAGGCGCACCGGGACCGGCTCGAGCGGGAGCCCGTATGCGGTCGTCTCCGGCTCATGCCAACCAGCGCCAAGCCCCAGCACGAAGCGGCCCTTGGTGGCGTGATCCATCGCCGTCGCCATCTTGGCCAGCAGGCCCGGATGACGGTACGGGTTGGCGAGCACGAGGTGGCCGATCTGCTTGTCCGGGACGTGATGGGCGAGGAGGGCGAGGGTGGTCCACCCCTCGAAGCACGCGCCATCGCCGTCGACCGGGTAGAGGTGGTCGAAGGTCCAGGCGGAGTCGAAGACGTCGATCTCGCCGGCAAGGCCCCAGATCGCGTCGAGCGTTGGCCAGTCGGTCCTCTGTGGTGCGGTCTTGAAGCCCAGTTTCATGTGGTGAGGGTATGCCGGAAGCAGCGGGACCGCAGGAACGGATCCCCGGCGCGTCGCGGCAGGGGGAGCTCCTCGTGCGGTGACCACGCTCCGGGGCGCGCCGACGCGCGCCATCAGCGCCGGACACGGAACGGCCCCCGGTCGCCCGGTGCACCCCGCATCTTTCGACGAGCGCAGGGGCTCCGACTCCGAGCCGGGGGCCGAGAGGTTGCTCCGCACCGGCTACCGGCGCGGACGTGATGGACTATGGCAGGTAGTAGTTCGGGTTCGGCAGCTTGAAGGTGCGATCCGCGTGGCCACCAATCAGGTCGCTGTACTGGTCGCCGAAGCTGGCCACGATTTCGTAGCCCAGGGACTCGATGTGCGCCCGGGTCGCCGACTTGTAGTCGATGGTCGTGCACTTGCCGCCCGGATCGGACGCGCAGGCTGTCGTCAGATAGGTCGGGTAGTCGGCGACGGCGCTCGGCTTCGTGTACAGCCCGGTGTCGGGCCCGGACCCGTCAGGATCGGTCGGTGTCGGATAGCCTGCGCTGATCCCACCCGTGACGTCCGCAGTCGTCAGGTTGGCCAGCGTGACCGCCGCCTGGGAGGGCGGGCGACCGGTGATCCAGAAGATCGCGTACCCCTCCTTGGCGGCCTGGGTCACCATCTGGACCATGCCCGGAACGGGTGGGAAGAGCTCGCCGTTGACGTACGTGGCGTTCGTGGTCGGGTTATAGGCCCAGTTGCTGAACACCTCGTAGTTCCAGGTTGCCAGCGTGGTGTCATCCA
Organism: uncultured Anaerolineaceae bacterium; assembly: GCA_964556585.1. Classification (GTDB taxonomy): domain Bacteria; phylum Chloroflexota; class Limnocylindria; order Limnocylindrales; family CSP1-4; genus CTSoil-043. The sequence continues at coordinate 3,154 of CAZKXK010000164.1, read as the reverse complement.
CGTCGAGGACGATCGCCTTGGGCCCCCCGCTGATCCACTGCGCCAGGTTATGCCGCTTGGCGGCCAGCCAGCTGGCACCGGCGGCCGCGACAGAGCTCGTCTCCTTGGCGTAGTTGCTGTCGGACGCGAAGACGCCCGAGCCCAGCGGGTCGCCGTAGTAGTTCCGGATCTGCTGGCGCAGAACGTCGATGTTCCCCATGTGGTTCGCTGAAACAGGCGTGACAGTCTGGATGGCCGGCGATGCGGCCGCGTAGACCACCCCTCCGGCGATGAGCGAGAGTCCCAGCACGGCGGCGAGCGCTGCCAGCCGTCGGCGCGAGGACGTGAACGCCATTACGACAACCCTCCACTCGAGTCAGATGCCGCGCCCAGCATGGGCGATGGGCCGCGGGGCACCTCGACGTCGAACAGGATAGGTCGCGGCCGCTGGGGAGCGCCAGCGGAATTGGTTACGTGGGCTCCGCGCCGCGGACTGTTCCTGCTGGTGAGGTCGCGCGCCGTACGGGAGCGGTGCCCACGAGCGCCAGTCGGTGTTGCTCAGGTTGAGATGGACCGGTCCTCGACCGCCACATCGAACGAGGCCGGATCGACCGCAAGGGTCCGAGCGATGAGTATCCGCGCGCCGTCGGATACGCCGGCGTAGTCCGGCACGAACAGATGGATGATCGGGAGCTCCCTGATCCTGACGTCCACGATCGGTGGGCCATCCGGGGTCGTCGTCCACGTCGCGTGGTACAGCGGCCGGTTTCCG
>CAZKXK010000164.1:0-2303 GCA_964556585.1 uncultured Anaerolineaceae bacterium | reverse complement strand
CATGGCGTCACATCACTCGAGCGCATGGACACCATCGATTCATGCGGCAGGTCGGCTGCCCAGTACCGCGATCGGCGAGCAATGCACGCGTCGTTGCCGGGTACGGAGGCTCGGCCCTCAACCCATTGCACGCGCGCGCGGGTGACCACATAGACTCGCCTTTACCCCGGTCGTGCCATGGAGGATGCCTTGCGCCCGTTCGAGATCGGTGTCGTGCTCGCTTCCTGGCGCTCCAGCCAGGATCCCACCACGGCGGGCTGGAGCGAGATCCGAGAGATGGCGGTTCGCGCCGAGGAGATCGGCTTCGACACGGTGTGGAGCCCTGACGAGCTCGTGGGGCGCCTGGCCAAGGAGGGCCCGGTCTACGGCTTCTGGGACGGCGTCGCGATGCCTGCCGCGATCGCGGCGGTGACGTCCCGGATCAAGGTCGGGACCTGGGTTTCGTCCGCCCTCCACCGCAACCCCGGGATCATCGCCAAGGCCGCCGCGACGATCGACGAGATCAGCGGCGGGCGGTTCGTCCTGGGCCTGGGAGCGGGCCACGCCGGGAGCGGAGCGCACAGCTTCGGCCTGCCCGAGGACCACATCTACGAGCGGTTCGAGGAAGCCCTCGAGGTCGTCGTCCCGCTCCTGCGCACCGGTCGCGCGGACCTCGTCGGGGACTATCACGTCGCCCGCGACCTGCAGCAGCTCCCGCCGGGCCCGCGCCCGGGTCGCATCCCGATCCTCATCGCCGGCCACGGCCCGAAGGGCTACCGCCACGCGGCTCGCCTGGCCGACATCTGGAGCTGCTACGCGACGGAGCGCAGCGACGTCCGGGAGCTCGGTCCGCGAATCGCTGCGTTTCAAGCGGCCTGCGCGGAGATCGGCCGAGACCCGGCCACCGTCGGCCGTTCGGCAGGTGTCGTCGTCGCGCCCCTGGCCGCGGCCGAGTACACCGGCATGTTCGGAAGCGCGATCACCGGTTCGGCAGGGGAGATCGCCGACGCGTTCCGGACGTTCCGCGCCGCCGGCTTCACCCAGCTCGAGTTCATGCTCGAGCCGCAGACGCTCCGTTCGCTCGAGGCGATGGCCCCGGTGCTGGAGCTCCTCGACGCCGACTGAATGTCGCCGTGCCCACTTCGGGGCGGGTGGCACGGAGGGTAGACTCCCGGGGCGGCGATGCCGCAGCAGTCACGGCTGGGCCGCGACTGCTGCCAGATCGCGGTGGCGGATGGACGGGGTTGGCAGCCCCTCGAACCAGAGTGCGTTCATCGGAGGGAAGTACGGATGACTGCGGCAACCCAATGGGAGTACGCGGAAGGCACGTTCGCGGGTCCGGCGAGTGACGCGACGGTCCGGTTCTACTGGGGCCAGGGCGACGGGTTCGTGGCGCGAGCCAAAGGATGGTTCGGCGATCTCCTCGTGGAAGGGGACTCGGCGACGAACCTCCTCAAGTTCAAGGCCCAGGTCCAGGTGCCGGCCGTGCTCGGTTTCATGGGCACCAACGGCTGGGAGCTGGTCGGCTTCTCGGCGGTACCGGGCGGAGACGCGCGTTACGTGTTCAAGCGACCCTTTGGCAACACGGACATTGGCAAGCCGGTCTGAAGCGGCACCCCGCTGAGCAACCCGATCCGGGGCCGCACGGGAGCCCCGTCGGCTGGGCACGGCACCACGACGAGCGTGACCGGGACCGCCACGCGCTGACACGCCTCCGACGTCGTGCGGGTTCGACCGTGGCTGCCGACGACGAAGGCCGGCGCCCTGGCCGCGTTAGTGCCCCTGCGCCTCCCCGAGCCAGGTGGTCGTCGCATCGGAGAGCAGCACGCCCCCGGGCAACAGGGCGGCGTTCATGGCCTGCTCGTCGGGGATATCGCCGGTAACGGGGATGCGCTGCCACGCGACGCCATCCGATGAAGTCCAGGCACCGGCATCAACCCCGCCGCGCAGCGCGACCATGCGATGGCCGTCGCCGACAAGCGCGCCGTTCGGCCAGCTGCCGCAGCCTTCTCCTGTGCAGGTCGTCGGGCCGAGCGGCGCGTAGGTTGGGAGAGAGCGCCAGTCGCGACCGTTGGCCGACTGCCACCAGAGCGCGGCGCCGGGAGTCGCGACGAAGGTGCCGACCGCGATGAGCCCGTCGCGACCCGCCACGAGCCCGGTCGCGCCCCAGCTCGGCCCGGTGCTCGCGAGGATGACCGCCGAGGCCGTGGCCATGTCGAGCGAGTAGGGGCCGGTCCACGTGGCGCCGTCGACCGACTGCATGGCCACGGCCCGGACATGGTCGGCGTCCACTGGCAGCGAGCCAACGGCGGTGAACCCGGTCG
>CAZKXK010000163.1:0-5543 GCA_964556585.1 uncultured Anaerolineaceae bacterium | reverse complement strand
GTCCAGGACCTGCGTCGGGAGGCCGGGCTGGACCTCGCCGACCGGATCGACCTGTGCGTCGAGCTCGGCCCGCACGCGCGCGCGATCGGCCCGTACCTGGACGCCGTGGCGACCGAGACGCTCGCGGACAGCGCGACGATCGGACCGCTGCCGGCCGACTGGCCGCAGGCCAGCGTGAAGACCTCCGGCGGCGAGGTTGGGGTGGCGCTTCGCCGGGCGTTCCCGGGCAGCCCGCCGGAGCCGGCGAATGCCTGACGGGACGGACCCGGTGGTGGCGCGCCCGGTCGGGCCCGCGACGCCCCTCCGGGTTTCACACCACTGGATCGCGTTCGCGGTCCTGGCGGCGTCCATCGTCGTCGCGGACCAGCTCACGAAGGCCTGGGTGGCGGCCAGCGTCTCCTTCGGGACGCTGCGGCCGGTCGTCGGCGACTACGTCCGGATCTGGCCCGTGCGCAACACGGGCGCGATCTTCGGGTTGTTCGGGAACCAGGCGGTCCTGTTCGCCGCCCTGAGCATCGGGGTCGTGGCGATCATCGTCTGGTTCCACGGGCGGTCCGTGGAGACGAACGGCTGGTTCGCGACCCTCGCCCTGGGCCTGCTCCTCGGTGGCGCCCTCGGCAACCTCGTCGACCGCCTGCGGCTGGGCTACGTCCTGGACTTCGTCGACATGGGCGTCGGCGACCTGCGCTTCTACACGTACAACGTCGCCGACGCCGCGATCAGCACGGCGCTCGTGCTCCTGATCCTGATGGCCATCTGGCCCTCGCGGCGCCGTCCCTGGATCGCCGGATGACCGAGCTTCGCCTGGTGGTCCCCGATGGATCCGGCGGGCGCGCCGACCGCGTCGCCTCGGATCTCTCGGGCCTCACGCGGAGCCGGGTCCAGCACCTGATCACGGACGGCCAGCTGACCCTGGATGGCGTCCCGCTCAAGGCCCGCTCGGTCGTGCGCGCGGGGGACGCGCTGATCCTCCTGGTGCCCGCCGCCGAGCCGCCGGACATCGAGCCCGAGGCGATTCCCCTCGAGGTGCTCTACGAGGACGCCGACGTCCTGGTGGTCAACAAGCCCGCGGGGCTCGTCGTCCACCCGTCGCCGGGCCACTGGAGCGGAACCATGGTGAACGCGCTCCTGGCGCGCGACACCGCCTACGGTGGCATCGCGGGCGTCGCCCGGCCGGGGATCGTGCACCGCCTGGACCGCGACACCTCCGGCCTGATCATGGTCGCCAAGACGGACGTGGCCCAGGCCGGCCTCATGGCGCAGCTCAAGGCCCGCCGCGTCAAGAAGACCTACCTCGCGCTCGTCCAGGGCGGGGTCGAGGCCTCTGCCGGCCGGATCGAGGCGCCCATCGGGCGTGACCCACGGCAGCGAACGCGGATGGCGGTCGTGCCCGACGGGCGGCCGTCGGTGACCGGCTATCGCGTTCGCGAGCGCTTCAAGGGCTGGACGCTGCTGGAGGTGGACCTCATCACCGGCCGCACCCACCAGATCCGGGTGCACCTCGCAGCGCTCGGCCACCCCGTGGCGGGCGACCCGGTCTACGGCACCGGGACCTCGCGGCGCGGCCCGGACGGCCTGGAGCGGCTCTTCTTGCACGCCTGGAGGATCGTCTTCGCGTCGCCCGCGACGGGCGAGCTGGTGCGCGTGGAGGCACCCGTGCCGGCGCCGCTCGACGTGGTCCTCGGGGAGCTGCGGGCGATCACGACCGGCGCCGCCGGCACGGCCGGCCCCGACCCCGGGCACGCCCGATGACGGAGCGATCGCTGGGGTCGCCGCCCGTCACCGACGACCCGCTGTCCGGTGCGCCGAGCGCCGGGGCACCGGGCGCGCTGCTGGTGGTCGTGTCGGGGCCATCCGGGGTCGGGAAGGACACGATCATACAGGCGCTCCGGGCCCGGCCGCGCGACCCGGACTACCACTACGTCGTGACGTGCACCACCCGGGCGCCGCGGCCCGGCGAGGTGGACGGGCGCAGCTACCACTTCCTGGCTCCCGACCGGTTCCGGGCGCTGCGCGACGCGGGGGCGTTCCTCGAATGGGCGGAGGTCCACGGGAACCTGTACGCGACGCCGCGCGCGGAGGTTCGACGGGCGCTCGCGACGGGGCACGACGTGATCCTCAAGATCGACGTGCAGGGCGCGGCGGCGGTCAAGGCGTCCGTCCCGGACGCGCTGCTGGTGTTCGTGGTGCCGCCGTCGCTGGAGGCGCTCTTCCGGCGCCTCCGGGCGCGTGCCACCGAGTCGGCCGGTGAGCTCGAGATCCGCCAGCGCAACGCCGCCATCGAGCTGGCCCGCCAGGGCGACTACGACGAGGTGGTCCTCAACGAGGACGGCCAGGTGGAGCGGACCGCGGCGCGGATCGACACGATCATCCGCGCGGAGCGCCTGGCGCACCCCGACCGTCGGGTCGTCGTCTAGGCCGATGGCGGAGGGCGGGCCGCCGGTCGCGGCGATCGGCCCGGACGACCTGGGCCTCGTCGCCGGCCCGTCCGCCACGCGCCACGTCGAGGTGGCCGTCGACGCGGCGGGCGTCGCGGGGAGCCGCACCTGGACGTACGTCGTCCCGGCGTCGCTCTCGGACGTGATGGCGGGCGAGGCGGTCCTGGTGGAGTGGGGCCGCCGCCGCTCGGTCGCGGTCGTGCTGGGCGATGCCCCCGCTCCCGACGGGGTCACCGCCAGGCCACTGGGCGCGCGGGTGCGGGCGGACGGACCCCTGTTGCCCCCCCTCGCGCTGGCGCTGGCGCGCGAGATCACGGCCCATTATCTCGCCCCGCCCGCCCTCGTGATCCGGGCGATGCTGCCTCCCGGGCTCCTCGAGAAGCTGGAGCTCGTGGCGCGCCCGCTCGACGCCTCGGTGGCGGCGATCGCTTCCGAACCGCCTCCCGGGACGTCGAGCCGGGATCCCGCCCTCGCCGACCTGCTCCGGGCGCTGGCGGGAGGTCCACGGGCGGCTCGCGACCTGCCCGCCCCGGACGGCCGCGCTGCGCTCCTGCGGCGCCTCCGGGCGCTCGAGACGGCCGGCCACGTCGGGCTCGAGTGGACCCTCACCGTGGCCGGCGCCGGTCCCCGGCACGAGCGGGTCGTCCGGCTCACCGACGCCGGCAGGGACGTTGCCGGCGGAGCCCGGGCGCCGGACGGTCGCCCCGTCGGGCCGCGCCAGCGGTCGCTGCTCGCCGAGCTCGCCGAGCTGGCTCCGGGCGATCCGGGGGTTCCGGCGCCCGAGCTGGCCCAGCGCCACGGCGAGGGGACGGCCGCCGCGCTCTCTCGGCGCGGCCTGGCGGTGCTCACCACGCGCGAGGTGCTCCGGGATTCGCTCGCAACGCGTCCACGGGAGGGCCGGCGAGGCGCTCGGCCGGCGGGCTCGGACCTGACGGCGGCCCAGGTCGAAGCGGTGCGCCTGGTCAGAAGGGCGATGACGGCGCGCGACGCGACGCCGCTCCTCGTCGATGGGCCCACCGGCTCGGGTCGGACGGCCGTGTATGCGGAGGCCATCGCCGCATCGCTGGAGGCGGGCCGCCCGGCCCTGGTCCTCGTCCCGGAGATCCCGCTCGCCCTCCCGCTCGTCGATCGGCTGCGCAGCGACCTGGGAGCCGAGATCACGATCCTGCACTCGGGCCTGAGCGAAGGCGAGCGCGCCGACGCCTGGCGGCGGATCCGGGCAGGCATGGTCGAGGTCATCGTCGGGACTCGCCTGGCGGTCCTGGCGCCGCTCCAGGACGTGGGGCTCGTGATCGTCGACGAGGAGCACGATGCGGCCTTCAAGAGCGATCGGACACCCCGGATCCAGGCGCGCGATCTCGCCGTGACGCTCGGTCGCCTGGCCGGCGCGGCGGTGATCCTGGGGAGCGCGACGCCGTCCGTCGAGACGTATGGACTGGCGCGCGCGCATACCTATCGCCGCGCGACCCTGCCCGAGCGCCCGGTCGGGGCGGCGCCGGTCGTGGACCTGGTCGATCTGCGCGCGGAGCTTGCCGCCGGCAACCGGGGGCTGCTCTCCGGGCACCTGGCGTCCCTTGTCGCAGCGCTGGATCCGGGCGTCGGCGACCGGGCGATCCTGTTCATCAACCGGCGCGGCGCCGCGTCGGCGGTGCTCTGTCGCGATTGCGGCTATGTGCAGGCGTGCCGTGAGTGCACCCGGCCGCTGGTCTACCACCAGGCCGGCATGACCCTGCGCTGTCACCATTGCGGGGCGGCGGCCCCCATGGCCACGCGATGCCCGGCCTGCGCGTCGCCACGGATCCGGTTCCTGGGCGGCGGGACCGAGCGACTGGAGAGCGAGGTCCGGGCCCGCTTCCCCATGCTCCGCGTGGCGCGCCTGGATCGCGACGTCGTGGAGCGCCGCGGCGCTGCCCAGCGGCTGATCGACGCGTTCATCGGGGGAAGCGTGGATGTCCTGGTCGGGACGAGCCTGGTGACGAAGGCGCTCGATGTGCCGGAGGTCAGGCTTGTCGGCGTCGTCTCGGCCGACATCGCGCTCACGCTCCCGGACGAGCGGGCCGCCGAGCGGACGTACCAGCTCCTGGTCCAGGCGATCGGGCGGGCGGGCCGGGGCGAGCGGCCTGGGCGAGCGGTGATCCAGACCTACCAGCCCGAGCACCCGGCGATCCGGGCGGTTGTGGCGGGCGATGCGGATGCCTTCTACGTCGCGGAGCTGGCGTTGCGGAAGCAGTTCGGGGCGCCTCCGTATGGGCACACGGTGAAGCTCACCGTGGGGGCGGAGGACCGCGAGGCCGCTCGCGGCGAGGCGCGCGCCATGGCGGAGCGCCTCCGGGCGCGTGCCGCGGCCCTGTCGCTGGAGGTCTCCGTCGCCGGCCCGGCCCCCGCGTACGTGCCCCGCCGCGGTGGTCGCTGGCGGTTCAACCTCGTGCTCCGCGGCAGCGACCCGGTTGCCGTTCTCGGGGGAGATCCCGGTCCGCCGTGGTCGGTGGACGTCGACCCGGAGAGCCTCCTCTGATCGTGGTGCTCGACCGTCCGGCGACACGAGAGTACCGACGGCACTTGGCCCCTCCCGGCGGGGCGAGGAGAATGCAGGGACCAGCCGGAAGGAGACACCCGATGACCGACGAGCAGCTCCCGCCCACCGAGCCCGCAGCCGAGGAGTCCGCAGCCGGAGGGCCCCGTGCCGACGAGGGCACCGCCCCTGACCAGCACGCCACCACGTCGCAGGCCCGCGAATGGCTCGCCCAGCTCCAGCAGATGATCGACCAGGTGGCGGCGCATGCCGGTCCGGTTGCCCGGGACGTGGCGGCCAAGGCGGCCGAGCTGGCGGCCGTCGCAGGCGAGAAGGCCGGGCCGCTCGCCAAGCGCGCGGCGGACAAGACGGAAGAGGTCGGTGCGCGCGTCGCGGACCGGTCGCGCCGCTTCGCCGAGGACCTCCGCCACCGGGCCGACGGCAACGAGCCGCCGGTCGACAGCCCGGAGCCGCCCGCGGAGACCGCGCCGACGGACGACGAGGCCGCCGGGGCCTGACGACGAGGCCGCCGGAGCCCGACGACGAGGCCGCGGCCGCGGCCGGGCGGGCCGGCGGCTGCGGCGATCTGGTCG
>CAZKXK010000162.1:0-5588 GCA_964556585.1 uncultured Anaerolineaceae bacterium | reverse complement strand
GGGGGGGGGGGGGGGGGGGGGGGGGCTGGGGGGGTGGGGGGTGGGGGGGGGGGGGGGGGGGGGGCTGGGCGGGGGGCGGCCGCTTGGGGGGCGGGGGCGGCTCGTCCGGGGGCGGTCGCTGGTAGCGCCCGTCGGCTAGCATGAAGGCGGGTCGGAGCGCGCTCGCCGCGCCCCGCTCGACCTCGCCGCGAGATCGCGTGCGCCAGCGGAGGGCCGCGGGCGCCGCCGTAGAGGAAGGGATGCACTTCGATGAGCGACAACATCCTCGGCCGCATCGGGAACCTGGTCCGGGCCAACGTCAACGCGTTGATCGACGGCGCCGAGGACCCCCAGAAGATGCTGGACCAGCTGGTCCGCGACTACACGAACAACATCGCCGAGGCCGAGCAGGCGGTCGCGCAGACCATCGGCAACCTGCGTCTCGCCGAGGACGATGCCAGCACTGCCCAGGCCGGTATCGTCGAGTGGGGCGGCAAGGCGCTTGCCGCGTCGAAGAAGGCCGACGAGCTCCGGACGGCCGGCAACACGGCCGAGGCCGACAGGTTCGACGACCTGGCCAAGGTGGCCCTCAAGCGCCAGATCGGCTTCGAGGAGCAGGCCAAGACCCTGGCCACGCAGATCGCCTCGCAGACGCAGCTCACCGACCAGCTCAAGGACGGCCTCAACGGCATGCGCGCCAAGCGCGAGGAGCTGGTCCAGAAGCGCAACGAGCTCGTCGCGCGGGCGAAGATGACCGAGGCCCAGGCCAAGGTCCAGGAATCGATGAAGAGCATCAACGCGACGGATCCCACCAGCGAGGTCTCGCGCTACGAGGAGAAGATCCGCCGGGACGAGGCGCAGGTGCGCGGAATGCAGGAAGTCGCCGCGAGCTCGATCGACGCCCAGTTCGAAAGCCTCGATGGCGCCTCGACGGACGCCGACGTGGAGGCACGCCTGGCGGCCCTCAAGGGCGGCAGCAGCACGCCGGCCTCGTAGGTCCCGGGCGCCGCGCGTTCAGCGCGGGCGGCGGAGGATCGCGAGCGCGAGGACCCCGATCGTGCCCGCCACGAGGACCACGATCGTGGTCGGGAAGCGGACGAACGCGTCCTGGACGGGCGGCAACAGCGCGCTCGCCAGCTCGAGCGCGAAGACGATCGCCACGACGACGGCCGCGATGACGAGCACGTCGCGCCATCCAGGCCCGGGCGCGGCGTCAGGCACGATCCGCCTGGGCGGGGATGCCGATCGGGGCCACGAGCACGCGGCCCGCGACCAGTCGGCCTCGCCGGGTCAGGAGGCCGGTCTTGGGCCGGTGAAACGTGACCGTGACGTCGGCCCGAACCACCGGGTCGGAAAGCTCGCCGGAGGTGAGGTCGCACGCGGTCGGCGTGTCCACGGCGAGCACCGGGACCCCGGCCGCCCGCGCCCGGAGACACAGCTCCACGGCGGTTCGCACCGGCTCGCGAAGCCCGCCCCGCACGCCCGTGCCCAGGAGCGCGTCGATCACGAGCGCCGCCCGCTCGATGCCCTGGCCGAGAGTCGCGATGTCGCGTGCGGCCGGCGCGTGGATCCGCTCCACCATGGGCGCCGCGCCCAGGCGGTCCCAGTTCCGGGCCGCGTCCGGCGTCCCGGGGCGCGAGCCGGGCGAGACGAGCACCGCCGCCACCCGGATCCCGTGCGCGGCCAGGCGCCGGGCGGCGACGAGGCCGTCGCCGCCATTGTTGCCCGGTCCGCACAGGACCAGGACGAGGCCGTCGGCGAGGCGCTCCGCCGGCTCCGGCTGCCCGGCGTCGGCCACCGCGGCTGCCCGCATCAGCGCGCGGGCGGCGGCCGCGACGGCGGTCCCGGCATGCTCCATCAGCCGGGCCCCACTCACGCCCAGGCGTTGCGCCTTCGCGTCCATGCCGGTCATCTCCGCGGCGGTGATCGGCGCGCGGTCCATCGCCTCGGCCCAGCGCTGGGCGAGCCCCGCGAGGTCCAGCTCGAAGAGCGCGGGATCGTCGGCGGGGAGCCGCGGGCCACGCGAGGCACCGGCGGCGCGTTCGGGTGTCGTCATCGGCGGGAGGCAAGGGTAGCCGGTCGGCACGCCCGGCGCTCCCCCGCCACCCGGGGCCGCCGCCCGCGGGGCCGCCACCCGCGCCGCGCGCTGCCTGCATGCGTCGGCCGCTACCCGGTCCCCTGGACCCCGGCCGCGATCCCGCTGATCGTGAGCCCCACCAGCCGCTCCAGCTCGACCCGGGCGGGGTGGCCCTCCGGAATGCCCCGGAGACGGCCCAGCAGGAGAACCTGGAGCTCGCTCAGGGGATCCAGGTACGGAGCCCGGAGCACCAGCGAGCGCTGGAGCGCCGGAGCGGACTCGAGAAGCGCCGACCGCCCGGAAACCCGCAGCAGCAGGCGGACCGTCCGGGCATGCTCAGCCGCTACCCGGTCGCCCAGCTTCGCGCCCTCCTGCCCGGCGAGCGCCATGTATCGCCGACCCACCTCGACATCGCTCCCCGCCACGGCGACCTCGGCGTTCTGGAGCAGGCCGCGGAAGAACGGCCAGGCCTGGTAGAGGGCGCCCAGCCTGGCAATGCCCGCCGCACCGTGAGCCCGTTCGAACTCCTCGAGGGCGCTGCCGAGCCCGAACCAGCCCGGCAGGTTGAGGCGCACCTGCGTCCAGGCGAAGACCCACGGGATGGCTCGCAGCGACCCGAGCGACACGCGCTCTCCCTGGCGCGGGTCGGACGCCGCTCCCTCCGTCGATCGCGCCGGCTCCTGGAGCCCGGACCCCCGGCCGCGGGCTGCCGGCCGCGATCCGAGCCGAAGGCCCGCGATCTCCGCGATCGGGGTGGCCGCGCCGAAGGCGCCCTCGAACGCCGGATCGTCCCAGACGAGCTCGCGGTAGGCGCGGCGCGCCTCGCCGGCCAGCTCGTCCATCACCTCCCGGCCCCCGGCAACCACGTCGCGACCCGGCCGGGCGGCTCCCATTGGACCCCCTGCCGTCACTCGCTCGTCGGTGAGAAACGGCGCGAGCAGCGTGGCCGATGCCACCTGCTCCAGGCCACGGCGCGCGATCACCGGGTTGGCATAGCGCGCGGCGATCACCTCGCCCTGCTCGGTGAGCTTGAGGCGTCCGTCCACGGCGCCTTCGGGCGCGGCCAGCACGGCACGATGGGTCGGGCCACCGCCGCGACCGATCGCGCCGCCACGCCCGTGGAACAGGGTCAGCTCCAGGCCGCGCTGCCGCGCCACCGCGACAAGCTCCTCCTGGGCCCGGTAGAGCAGCCAGTTGGCTGCCACGTAGCCGGACTCCTTGTTCGAGTCGGAATAGCCCAGCATCACTTCCTGCCGGTCGCCGCGATCCCGGAGGTGCGCGCGGTAGGCCGGGTCCGCGACGAGCGCCGCCAGGATCGCGCCGGCCGACTCCAGCGCCTCGGCGGACTCGAAGAGGGGCACGACGTCCAGCGTCGGCGTGCCCGGGGGGAACCCGCTCGTCGCGCTCGCCGGGATCGAAGGGTCGGCGGCGCGAGCGGCGAGATGGAGCACGGTCGCCACGTCCTGGGGACCCGTCGTGAAGCTGATCACGTAGCGGTGCACGGCAGCCTCGCCGGCGCGCCGCTGCAGCGCCGCGATCGCCCGGAACGTGGCGAGGACCTCGCCCGCGCTCACGTCGGGCGCGACCTGCCGGGCGAGATCCGGCGGCGCCGCGTCCAGGGCCGCCCGCGCGGCCACGTGCACCGCGGCGTGCTGGCGCACCTCCAGGGAAGCGAGATGGAACCCGAACGTCTCCACCTGCCAGCGGAAGTCCTGAAGGCCGCCGTAGGCGAGGCGCACCAGGCCGTCCGCGACGAGGGCGTCCCGCAGCTCGTCGAGCTCCAGCAGCAGCTCGCCGGGCCCCCCGTAGCGCCCGCCCTGCGGTCCCGGCTGCTCGGCCAGGTACGCGCGCGTCCTGCGGAGGCGCTCGGCGATCGCCCCGAGCCGCCGCCGATAGGGCTCGTGGGGGAAGCGGGCCGTCATCGCCCGCATCGACTCGGGGAGATCATCCTCGTCGCGCGCGAGGCGGCGCACGAGCGCCGGGGCGGGCGCGACACCGGGCAGGGGCCGCGCTGCCAGCATCGCCATCAGGCGGGTCGCAACCGCCTCGTAGCCGTGGAGCAGGTGGTCGGCCTGGATGCGGAACGCCTCCACCGTGGTTTCGGCGGTCACGTAGGGGTGACCATCGCGATCGCCGCCGATCCACGAGCCCCAGGCCAGGAACGCGGGTACGGCGGGCGGACGCGTTCCCGTGTGACCGTGGTCCGTGGCGGGACGGCCGGCCGCCGGACGGGTCCTGGGGATCCGTTCGGGCTCGCCAACCGCGTCCAGGGCGCCGTCCGCCGCGCGGTATAGGTCCGGCGTCGCCGTGAAGATGGTGGCATCGAAGAACACCATCGCCGAGCGGACCTCGTCGAGCGGTGTCGGCCGGGCGTGCCGCAGGTCGCTCGTGCGCCACAGCAGCGTGATCTCCTCGCGAAGTCGGCGGCGAATCTCCGTGTCATCGGCAGGCGTCAGGCGCGGGTCGTCCAGGCGGTCCAGCAGGGCGTAGATCCGCCGCAGCGCGACCAGCACGGTCCGCCGCCGGGCCTCCGTCGGGTGCGCCGTCAGCACGGGCGAGATCCGCAGCCGGGCCATGCGGCCGGTGATCTCCTCCCGGGAATGGCCGTCACGCTGGAGCACGGCCACCGCCTCGTCGAGCGTGTCGTCGAGGGGCGCCCGTCCCGCGGCGCGCGCGCGGCGGCGAAGCTGCCGCACCCGTTCCTTCTCCTCGGCCAGGTTCACCAGCCGGAAGTAGGTCGAGAAGGCCCGGGCCAGGATCGCGATCTCGTGGGTGCCGAGCGAGGCGAGCTCGGCGTCGAGCGCGGCCCGGACGGCGGGGTCTCCGTGACGGCGAAACGCGATGGTCCGCTCGCGGACTCGCTCCACCATCTCCAGCGCCGGCGAACCTTCCTGCTCCGCGAGCACCTGGCCCAGCAGCGCGCCGAGCAGCCGGACTTCGCGCGCCAGGGGGTCGCGCGCCCGGGCGCTCCCCAGCGAGCGCGGCTCTGCGCGCACGGCCGCGTTCGGCGAGGCGGTCACGCGCGCTCTCCGGCGAGCCGGGCGGCCCCGAGCCCGTCGAGCTCGACGAGGCCGTCCGCGACCAGCGACGCGAGCGCCGCGGACACTGCCTCCGGCGGGTGCAGGCCGAGAGGCCCGTGGAACGCGACGCCGGTTCCGGGAGGCTCGCTGCACAGGCGTTCCACGATCCGGCCACGCAGCCAGCGCGTCGTTGCCGCGAACGGGACGGCGCGGCGCGGCCCGGGCGGGCGGGCGGGCCCGGCGGGCGCGCGGGCTGGCCCAGCTGCCGGTGCGGGCGCGGCCACCCTGGCCGGGCCGGGGAACGTGCACCACGCCCGGATCGGGCAGACATCGCAGGCGGGCCGGCCGGGCCGACAGACGGTTGCGCCGAGATCCATCAGCGCGTGCGTCCAGTCGCCCGGGCGACTCGGGTCCACGAGTGCGTCGGCGGCAGTCTGCACCACGCGGGCCGTGACGGGCGCCGACTCGCCCGTCGTCAGGCGACCCAGCACCCGCCGGACGTTCACGTCCAC
>CAZKXK010000161.1:0-5617 GCA_964556585.1 uncultured Anaerolineaceae bacterium | reverse complement strand
AGGAGATGGTCGAGCAGCTCCGTGCTCGGGAGCTCGGTCGCCATGAGCTCGCGCAAGCGTGGGAAGCCGAACATGTCACCGGCACGATCGTGCGCCTCGACGAGCCCGTCGCTGTAGAGCAGGACGCTCTCGCCGGGCGCGAGGACCGCCTCGTGCTCCGGGTAGTCCATCCCGGGCAGGAGTCCCAGGGGCATCCCGGTCGCCCGAAGCTCGATCACGCCACCCGAGGTCCGGACGTAGGGCAGATTGTGGCCCGCGTTGGCGTAGACGACCTTGCCTGTCTCCGGCTCCAGGACCATGTAGAGGCACGTCACGAACATGCGTGCCGGCATCTCCGGCAGGAGAATCTCGTTGGCACGCTGAAGAACGGCCGCCGGGGAGATGAGCCGTGGCGCCTCGCCGCGGAGGACGGACTGCGTGCGGGCCATGATCAAGGCCGCCGGGACGCCCTTGTCGGTGACGTCCCCGGTGACGATCCCGATCCGTCCGTCGGGCAAGGCGATGAAGTCGTAGAAGTCGCCGCCCACTGCACGGGCGGGGCCGTAGTACGCGGCTACCTGCCAATTCGGCAGCTGGGGCAGCTCGCGGGGCAGGAACTGCTGCTGGATGAGCGTGGCGACCCGCATCTCCTGCTCGAGCCGCTCCCGGGCCTGGATCTCGACGGCCTGCTCGCGGACCAGCTGCGCAACCCGAATCGCCGGCGCCGCCTGGGCGGCCAGGGTCGTGAGGAGCCTGCGGTCGTCGGTGCTGTAGTCCTGGTCCGAGAGCCGGGGCCCGAGGTAGAGGGCGCCGATGAGCTCGCCCTGGGCGACGAGCGGGACGACGATCCGGATGCCGGACGCGCGGAGCTCCTCGAGTGCGGACGACTCGAGATCGAGCCGCTCGACCTCGACCACGCCGCTGGCGGATTGGAGGTAGGCGAAGAGCGGATCGTTCGGGGCGATCTCGATCGCGGGACCGGTCGCGGTCGGGATCACGGCTGGGACCGGGGCCTGCCCCGACGTCGCCGTGGCGCTCGTACCATTCTCGCGAACCGCGGATGTGGCCCCCCGTCCAACCGTGCGCTTGATCGCATCGATGAATGCCATGGCGCAGTTCTACGCCTCCACCGTCCGGAGACCGTTACGAGTTGAAGAGGACGACAAAGTCTGCACGAATGGCCCTGGGGCCGGCGCAATGCATGTCGAAGTGTCGGCGAGACCGCGACCAGCGAGTCGCCCACGTCGGTCGATCGAGGCGCGAGCTCGAGCACCGTTACGGTGACAGCGCGACTTCGAGTATCGTGACGGGCAATGGAGCCGCGGATCCGGATGCGCTTGCTCGGGCCGGTCGCCGTTGAGGTCGACGGATCGCCGCTTGACGTCGACACCCGGAAGGCGGTGGCCCTCCTCTCGTACCTCGCCGTGGCTCGCCGCCCGGCGAGCAGGGAGTCGCTCGCCGCGCTGCTCTGGCCCGAGGCCGACAGCTCGGATGCGCGCGGCGCCCTCCGAAGGACGCTTTCGGTGCTCCGAGCGGGCCTTCGGCACGCCGGCCTTGTTGTCGATCGTTCGGCGGTCTCGCTTGACGGCGCCGTATTCGAGGTGGACCTCTGGAGCTTCGAGGCGGCCCTCTCGATCGCCCGCGGTCACGACCATTCGGAGGGCGACCTCTGCCCGGCCTGTCTCGACGCGCTCGAGGCGGCCGCCAGCCTCGACCGAGGCGAGTTCATGGCCGGATTCGGGCTGCGCGACTCGGAGGAGTTCGACGAATGGCAGCGCGCCGAAGCCGCGTCGCACGCGAGACAGCTGGCCGCCGTGCTCGAACGACTCGCGCGAGGCCAGCTGTCCGCTCGAGCCTGGGACCATGCGGCATTGGCCGCGCGGCGGTGGCTCGGGCTCGATCCGCTCCATGAGCCGGCGCATCGCCTCCTGATGGAGGTGCTCGCCCGCTCCGGTGAGCCCGCCGCGGCGCTGGCACAGTACCGCGACTGCATCCGGACCCTCGACCGGGAGCTAGGAGTCGCGCCCCTCCCCGAGACGACCGATCTCGCTGAGGCCATTCGCGCGGGTCAGCTCACGGAACAACGGAAAGTCATCACGCAGGTCACGGGCGCGATGGCCGCCCGCCAGCCGGCGGCGACCCGCCCGATCGAGAACGCGCGCCCGCGAGGTCAACGGCAGGCACCGCTGATCGGCCGGGGGCGCGAGTTCCAGGCGCTCGTGGAGACGCTCGCAGTGGTCGGTCCGTGGGGCCGTCTCCTCGTCATCGAGGGCGAGCAAGGGATCGGCAAGACCCGCCTCGCAACGGCTGTGGCGGACAGCGCCAGGGCTCGAGGCGGCACCGTGCTCGAGGCCCGGGCCTACGCTGGCGAGGAGGCTATTCCGCTTGGCGTCATCGCGGAGCTGCTCCGGACCGGCATGTCCCGCCCGGACGCGCCGGAGAGACTCGCGACGGTCGAACCCGGAGCCCTCGCGGAGCTGACGCGGCTCCTTCCAGTGCCGGGTGTCCCGACGATCATTCGGCATCAGGAGGGCGATCCGTTCGGCCGCGCCCGGCTCTTCGCGGCCGTGGGCGCCGCGTTGGTCGCGCTCGCCCGTGGCACGGAGCCCGGCGTCGTGTGGATCGATGACGCCCATCGGGCCGACTCGTCGACGAAAGAGTTCCTGGGCTACCTCGCGCGGCGCATGCCCGACCACCCAATCGGGCTCCAGGTCACCTGGCGCGCGGAGGAGCTCGAGCCGGGGGTCCGGGAGCAGGTCCTGGCGGTCGCATCGCAGGCTGGGCTCGAAACGACGGTCCAGTTGGGTCGACTCGACCGGTCCGATGTCGGAATCCTCGCCAACGCGATCCTCGGGGAGTCGGCGAGCGCCGAGCGGGTCGACGCCCTCTTCGAGGACTCCGAGGGGCTTCCGCTCTACGTCGTCGAGGCACTCGCCGAGCCCGACTCCTCACGTGTCGCGGCACCCGGTGGGGTCAACGCGCTCCTCCAGGCGAGGATCGCGGGCCTGAGCGAGGTCGGTCGCCAGGTCCTCGCGGCGGCCGCCGTGATTGGCCGCTCGTTCGGTCCCGACCTTGTCCAAGCGGCGAGTGGGCGGAGTGACGATGAGACAGTTGCCGCGCTCGAGGAGCTGGGCCAACACGGTCTCGTGCGGGAGATCGGAACCGTCGCGTCCGCCGACCTCCGTCTCGACTTCACGCACGCCCGTATCCGTGACGTCACTTACCAGGGGTTGAGCCTCGCCCGCCGACGGTTACTCCACGCCCGCGTCGCGACGGCCCTCGCGGGCTCGCGGGCGGGCGCACAGGACGGTGGGGACCGCTGGTCCCTGATCGCGCAGCACGAGACCCTGGCCGGCCGAACCGAGGCTGCTGCCGACGCACACCGTCGCGCCGGCGACCACGCGCGCTCCATCTTCGCCAACGACGAGGCTCGCCTGCACTTCGAGGCGGCGCTCGCGCTCGGTGACCCGGCGACGGCGGAACTTCACGGCTCGCTGGGCGAGGTCCTGACCCTACTCGGTGATTACGAGGGCGCGCTCTTCCACCTGGCGTCGGCCTCGGCACTAGCCGGGCCAGAGAGCCAGGCGACGCTCGAGCACAACCAGGGCCTCGTCCACGCTCGTCGTGGGGACTGGGAGCGGGCGGACCGCCACCTGTCGGCTGCCCTGGCCTCCACCTTCGACGCCGCGATCCGCTCGCGGATCCTGGCCGACCGAAGCGCCATCGCTGACCGCTCGGGCGACCCGGTTACCGCCGAGCGACTCGCCCACGAGGCCCTCGAGCTCGCCGAAGGCGTTGCTGACGCAGTCGGGATCGCTCGCTCGCTCGACCTGCTCGGCATCCTGGCCCGTCGGCGTGGTGATCTCGGTGGTGCGCGGGGTCATCTGGAGCGTGCGCTTGCCGTTGTGGACGCGACGGAATCCGGTGCCAGCTCCCGCATCGGGCTGGACCCGGGCGTGCGAATCGCGGCCCTGAACACCCTCGCTCTCGTACTCGCCGACGAGGGCGACCGCGAGCGAGCGATCAGCCTGACCCGCGACGCATTGGCGCGTTGCGAACGGCAGGGTGACCGTCACCGACAGGCAGCCCTAGAGAACAATCTCGCGGACCTGCTCCAGGCGACTGGGCGTCCGGCGGAGGCGTTGGAGCACCTCAAGCGGGCGGTCACGCTGTTCGCCGAGATCGGCGGACGCCCCGGAGAGCTCGAGCCGGAGATCTGGAAGCTCGTGGAGTGGTAGCGGCCGAGAGGGCCAACCCAACGGCCGCGTCTCTTGGTGCGCCTAAGCCGTCTCGTAACGATCCCGGAACGGACGTCGGCCACAATCCCGTGTATGACTCCACACGGAGGTCTCACCCGCTTGCGCGTCCCCAACCAGGCTGTGTCTCGAACGACCGCAGGGCGGGCCGAGCTTGGCCGTCCGCAGGTCACGGCCTTGTGGGCGACCTGTGTCGTCGCGCTTGGGCTAGCCGTCATCGGGCTGGTGGAGGCGTTGCCCAGTGGTCTCGGAACAGCCGCGTTCGCGGCTGCGGCGCTGTTGGTCGTAGTGCCAACCGTCACGGTCGGGGCGCTGCTGGTCACGCGTCTGCCGCACCATGTTGTGGGCTGGCTTCTGCTTGCCGGTGGCGTGTCATTCGCCGTTGGCAACGGCTCCGGAGCACTCGCCGACTACGGTCTCAACGTGCACCCTGGAAGCGTGCCCGGCGCGATCTGGTTCGCCGTGCTCAGCCAGGCGCTGAACGGAGCGTTCATCGGGTTCCTCGGCGGCTACTTGCCGCTTTACTTCCCAACCGGGCGCCTGCCCTCGCGGCGCTGGTGGCCGGTGCCCGTCGTATTGGCCGTTCCGACCTTCCTCCTCCCAGTCGCTGACCTGTTCGTCCCGTTCACGCCGGGCACCTATCCCGCCGCTGTCCAGAACCCGCTCGTGATCGGGGGGCTGGGCGGGCAACTCGTCGCGCTGGTGACGACGGTCTCCATTCCCATCGGCGTCGTGGCGCTCGTATGCGTGGTCACCTCGGTCATCCTGCGCTACCGCCGGGCACACGGAGTCGAGCGGGCACAGATCAAGTGGTTCGCCGCCGCAGGGGTCGGCGTGATCATGGCCTTCCTGGTGGCCATCCTCACCGGTGGGTTTACCACCGGCCCCCTCGCCATCGTTGCTATCGTGGCCTGGATCGCCGCGAACTTCGGCATGGCCGCCGTGCCGCTCGCCGTCGGCGTCGCAGTCCTCCGCTACCGGCTCTACGAGATCGACCGGCTGATCAGCCGCACCATCGGCTGGGGCGTGCTGACGGTCATCCTCGGCGGCGCGTTCGTGGGGCTCGTGCTTGGGTTCCAGACCCTCCTTGCCCCGTTCACGGGATCGAATGAACTCGCCGTGGCGGGCTCGACTCTTCTCGTCTTCTCGCTCTTCCAGCCGGTCCGGCGGCGCGTTCAGGGTTTCGTCGACCGGCGCTTCAACCGCTCACGGTACGACGCACAGGCGGCAGTTGCTGCCTTCACCGAGCGGCTCCGCGATGAGGTCGATCTCAACACTCTGGAGGGCAGCCTCCTGAGCATCGTGGAGGCCACCCTGGAGCCGACCACGTCGGGCCTCTGGCTGCGCGAGTCATGAGCACGCTTGAACAGACCACCTCTTCG
>CAZKXK010000160.1:0-5625 GCA_964556585.1 uncultured Anaerolineaceae bacterium | reverse complement strand
CTCTAGGGTCGTGCGCCGCCCGATGTAGCGCGTCGGGCGGCCGGCCGCGATGAACGCCGCGTACGTGCGCGCCCCTTCCACGTCCATCGCCGCGCGAAGCTGCTGTGCCGCGTCGACCGCGGCGCCGCCGATCATGTAGGTCACGCGGCTCCCGGAGGCCGGGCCCGAGGCCGTGGTGTCGGCGGTGCTCCGGGTGCGGAGCCGGACCTTCGCGAGCGGCAGCTCCAGGACGGACGCCACCAGCTGGGTCAGCATGGAGTCGTTGCCCTCGCCCGGGTCGGCGGCGGCAACGTAGACCGTCACGCCGTCGTCCGGATCAAGCTCGATTGCCGCGACCGACTTGTCGCCGGGCATGGCGATGCCGAAGGCGGCCGCCCCCAGCCCGACACCGCGCCGGACGCCATCGCCGGTGTGCGCGGCGGCCGCCCGCCGGGCCTCCTCGTACTTCGGCCGGAGCGCGTCGCACAGCCCGGGGAACGGCCACTCCTTCACGACGTGCCCGGTGGCCTTCGTGTCGCCCGGCCGCAGCGAGTTGCGCCGGCGGAACTCGAGCGGGTCGATCCCCATCTTCTCGGCCAGCAGGTCGATGGCGCACTCGACCGCATAGTGGGTCTGGGGCGGCCCGGCTCCGCGGGCCGCGCTCCCCCACGGGTTGTTCGTGTAGACGAGGCGCGAGGTGACGTGGATGTTGGGAACGAAGTAGGAGCTCGTGAGCATGTGCAGGGCGCGGTTGAGGATCACGATCCCGAGCGACATGTAGGCACCGTTGTCGACGGTGATGTCCATGTCCAGCGCGGTCAGCCGGCCCTCGGCGTTGGCCGCCAGGCGGATGCCCATGTCGAACGGGTGACGCTTCGAGGTGGCCAGCATCGACTCGGCAAGGCTGGGGACGTAGCGCACGGGTCGCCGGAAGTGGAGCGCCGCCGCCGCCGCGATGCCCTCGGTGATGACCTCGACCTTGATCCCGAACTGGCCGCCCGAGAACGCCTCCTCGTAGCGGATCGCCTCCCAGCCCAGCGCGGCCTGGAGGCTGGCCAGCGCGAGGTGAATGTTGATGCTGCGCCCGATGACCACGAGCTCGGCGTCCTCGCCCTCGCCCTCCAGGTAGGCCAGGCTCACCTCGGGCTCGAGCGGCGCCTGGTGGTTGATCTGGGTCCGGAAGCGGCCCTCCACCACGGCCGCCGCGGACGCGAACGCGCTCGCAACGTCGCCCTTGACGATCGGCTGGCTGTAGCAGAGGTTCGGCAGGTCGGGGTGGATCCGTGGCGCGCCTTCGGCGAGGGCCGCCTCGGGCGAGGCCAGGACGGGCAGCGGCTCGTAGTCGACGACGACCGCGTCGACGGCGGCGAGCGCCTGCTCCTTCGTCTCGGCCGCGACGATCGCCACCGCGTCGCCCAGGGTCCGGACCGTGTCGTCGCACAGGATGGGGCGGTCGGCGACCGTGTACTTGATCCGGTTCGTCCCCTTGATGTCCGCGGCGGTCATGACGCCGGCGACACCGGGCATCGCCGCCGCGGCCGCCGTGTCGATCCCCCTGATCACGGCGTGGGCATGCGGGCTGCGGACAACCGCGATCTCGAGCGCGCCGGGCATCCGGATGTCGGCGCCGAAGGCGGCGGTGCCACACGCCTTGGCCAGGGCGCTGGGGCGCGGATGGGAGACGCCCAACGGCGGTGCGTCGGGGCCCGGCAGGAGGTCGGCAGGAGCGATCTCGCCGCGAAGGAAGCGACCGGCCAGCTGGACCGCGTCGATGATCTTGACGTAGCCCGTGCAGCGGCAGAGGTTGCGGCGCAGCGCCCGTCCGATCTCGGCCCGCGTCGGGGCGGGGTTCGCCTCGAGCAGCTCGGTGGCCGTCACGATCATGCCGGGGATGCAGAAGCCGCACTGGACGGCCCCGGCCAGCACGAACGCCTGCTGGACCAGGTTCGGCCGGTCGGGCGTGCCCAGGCCCTCGATCGTCGTGACCTCCGCGCCCTCGAGCGCGGCGACCTTCGTGATGCACGAGAGGACGGCTTTCCCGTTCACGAGGACCATGCACGTGCCGCACTGGCCCTTGCGATCGCAGGACTGCTTCGTCCCGGTCAGGCCGAGGTCCTCGCGGACGAGGTCGAGCAGGACCGCCTGCTTCTCGTCCACGACGACCTGCACCGGGTGGGCGTTGACGGTGAGGGCTACCTTCTTCACGGTTCCTGCCCTTCTGCGATCTGGACAGCCGCCTGTAGGTCGATCGGTCCGCTGTATGCCAGTCGGTCCGCGCGCGGCAGGCCCGGCCACCGCAGCATCTCCTGGGCGACTCTCCACCGTCCGGGCCGCGGCCCTCCAGTGCCGGACGTCCCGAAGACAGGGGAAACCGAGTCGACTTCAGGGTGGGTCACGCGCGCGCCATGAGTCGGGACCAGGCTCAGAACCCGATCCGCGAATGACCCGACGGCGCGGCATGACACCCGTGGCCGACACCCGTCGGGCGCTGGACGCACAATCTGGCCGCAAGCCGGGCGCCGTCCCGAAGCGCCAGCCGCCAGTCCCGGCTCACGCCAGCGAGGAGTCTCACGCCATGGAGAAGATCACATCGTTCATGGACAGCGTCAGCGGCACCCGGAACGGGGAGTTCCGGATGTTCATCGACGGCCGGTGGGTCGAGTCGGCGAGCGGCGAGTGGATCGACGTGCGCAACCCGGCCACCGGTTCGATCGTGGGCCGGGTGCCGGCAGGTACAGCGGCCGACGCCGACCTGGCAGTGGCGGCGGCGCGCGCCTCGTTCCGCGGCGGGCGCTGGCGTGGCAAGGCGATCGCCGAGCGCGTCGCGAACATGAACAGGCTGGCTGACCTGATCGAGGCGCACGCCGACGAGCTCGCTGCCGTTGAGACCGCGCAGACGGGCACCGCCCTGAAGTTGCGCCGCTATTCGGACATCCCCTTTGCCGCGGACAATGTGCGGTTCTTCGCCACGGCAATGCGCCACCTGGATGGCAAAGCTGCAGCCGAGTACAGCGGCAACCACATGAGTGCCATCCGGCGCGAGCCGATCGGCGTCTGCGGCCAGATCGCGCCCTGGAACTACCCGTTTGCGATGGCCATCTGGAAGATCGGCCCGGCCCTGGCGGCCGGCAACTCGGTCGTCCTCAAGCCGGCCAGCCTCACGCCGATCACGACGATCATGCTCGCCGAGCTGGCCCGGCAGGCCGGCTTCCCGGACGGCGTTTTCAACGTCGTCACTGGACGCGGCGACGTGATGGGGGCGGCGATCGCGGGCCATCCCGATATCGACCTGGTGTCGTTGACGGGGGACTCCGATACCGGCCGCAGGATCCAGGCGCTCGCGAGCGGCAACCTCAAGCGGGTCCACCTCGAGCTCGGCGGCAAAGCGCCGTTCATCGTCCATGCCGACGCCGACCTCGACGCAGCCGCCCGGGGGGCCGTGACGGGCGGGTTCGTGAATGCCGGCCAGGACTGCACGGCGGCGACCCGCATCTACGTCCAGCGCGCCGTCCACGACGAGTTCGTCGAGCGGCTCGTGGGATACACGAAGACCGTGCGCGTGGGCGACCCGACGCAGCCGTCGACCGACATGGGGACCCTGATCAGCGACACGCAGCTCGGGCGCGTCGAAGGCTTCGTGGAACGGGCTCGCGCGGCCGGGGCGCACATCGTGATCGGCGGCGCACGCGCCGAGGTCGCCGGGCTCTCCGGGCCCTTCTACCAGCCCACGGTGATCACGGGCGTCGACCAGGCCGCCGAGGTCGTCCAGGCCGAGATCTTCGGACCGGTCCTCGTCGTCCTGCCGTTCGACACGGAGGACGAGGCGCTCGCGAAGGCGAATGACATCCGCTATGGGCTTGCGAGCTCCGTCTGGACGCGGGACATCTTCAAGGCCATGAAGGCGGTCCGGACGCTCAACTTCGGAGTTGTCTGGGTGAACGACCACCTGCCGATCACCAGCGAGATGCCCCATGGAGGCTTCAAGCAGTCGGGGTTCGGAAAGGACCTGTCGGACTACTCGTTCGACGAGTACACGCAGGTCAAGCACGTGATGATCGAGCTCACGGGCGAGGCCGAGAAGGGCTGGCACTCCACGATCTGGGGGGACCCCAAGGAGTAGTCCGAGTCTGGCACAGCGGGTAATCTCATGGCCGGACCGGAGGAACCTCGTGCACCGCGGTTCCACGATCCGTTCCTGGTGCGCACGTGATCGGGCGGGAGGACAAGACGTTTGGAGACCGGCCGCGCTCCGATCTACCTGGACAACGCCGCGACGACGTTCCCGAAGCCGCCCGGGGCACTGCAGTCGATGGCGGAGACGTTCTCGCGCGTCGGAGCCTCCCCGGGGAGAGGCAGCCATGCGATGGCGGCGGAGGCCGAGCGACTCGTCGAGGAGACACGGCAGCAGCTTGCGAGCTTCTTCGACGCCCCGGATCCCGACCGCGTCGTGTTCACCAGCAACGCCACCGACGCACTCAACCTGGTCATCCAGGGCATGGCGAGCCCGGGGGACCATTTCGTCGCCACCGAGCTCGACCACAACTCGGTGCTGAGGCCGCTCCATCACCTCGCCGAGCAGGGTCGCATCACCTTCGATCTGGCCCGCTTCGACGACCGTGGCTTCGTGGACCCGGACGAGGTCGACAGCCTGATCCGACCGAACACCCGGGCAGTGATCGTGAGCCACGCCTCGAATGTCGTGGGCACGATCCAGCCGATCGCGGAGCTGGGACGCCGCTGCTCCGAGCGAATGGTGCCGCTCGTGGTCGATGCCGCTCAGACTGCCGGGCGGATTCCGGTTGGACTGACTGCCTGCCACGCTTCGGCGATCGCGTTCACGGGGCACAAATCCCTGTTCGGCCCCCCGGGAATCGGCGGCCTGGTCGTCCACCCCGACCTCGTCGTCCGGACGACTCGCTTCGGCGGCACCGGTATCGACTCCCGCTCACTGGAGCACACCCAGGATTACCCGTATCGGCTCGAGGCCGGCACGGCCAACCTCATCGGGATCCTCGGGCTCTCGATCGGCCTCGACGACATCCTGCGGAGAGGCGTGGACGCGATCCACAGGCAGGAGATGGCCCTGGTCGAACGGCTGCGCGACGGGCTCTCCGAGCTTCGCGGCGTGGACCTGTACGCGGCAGAGGATCTGACCGACCACGTCGCCATCCTCGCCGCCAATGTCCAGGCAATGCCGGCGCAGGACGTCGGGGCGATCCTCGACCGCGACTTCGGCATCGCGGTTCGTGCCGGACTCCACTGTGCGCCGTTCGCTCATCGCCGACTCGGGACGATCGAATGCGGTGCCGTTCGCTTCAGCCCCGGCGTGTTCAATACGGAGGAGGAGATCGATCGCGTGATCGACGCGATGTCGGTCATCTCGCACTGATGCTGTGCCGCCTGATGCCGGTCGCACACCGCACGGCGCCTGGCCCGAGCGGCCACGGTGCGTGCCGGGGCTGAGCGACGACGATGTCGCGACATGTCACGCTGGTTCCCTCGCTGGGGTGTCCCGCCGACTGCGCCTACTGCTTCGGGCCGCGCGCGCCGGGTCGGACGATGTCCCGGGAGACGCTCGATGCGGTTGTCGCCTGGCAGCGGGCGCTGAGTGGCGGCGGGGCGGACGAAAGTCTCCAGGTCACGTTC
>CAZKXK010000159.1:0-5637 GCA_964556585.1 uncultured Anaerolineaceae bacterium | reverse complement strand
TGGCGGCATGTCACAGCGTTGAAGGAGAGCAGTGATGCCAAGTTTTGCGTCGCCGTTTTCGGGATTGGCGAACGACAGGAAGCTCACGCACCAGGAACTCATCCGGGCGATCCGGTTCATGGTCGCTTCGGAGTACGAAGCGAATCAACTGTATGTCCAGCTTGCCGAGTCCACGGACAACAAGCTCGCCATCGCGGTGCTCATGGACATCGCGGGTGAAGAGCTCGGTCACGCAGGACAGTTCCTGCGGCTCCTCTACAAGCTGGCTCCAGATGAAGAGAAGCTCTATGCACAAGGGGCAAAGGAAGTCGAACGGGCAATCGAGAAGGCGAAGTAGGGCACTGCCCACCGGCCGCCCATCAGAGGAATGAAGGCGGGGCACCTTCGTGCGTTTCGCACGGGACAGTACTGGTGGCGCGAGCGATGCTCGATCATGCGATCGGCTGACTGGATCGAGTCCCGGCGGAACGCGTCCGGCGACGAGGAGAACGATCGGATGGTGAACCAGGACGGCAGGCCGGTCGTCGTCGTCACCCGGCCGACGTTGCCCGGGCGCGGCCTCGATCGGCTCGCCGAGCATGTCGAGGTCATCCGGTACACAGGCGACGCCGCGCCCACCCTGGACCAGCTCGTGCCCCTGCTGGCCCGCGCCGACGGCCTGCTCTCGATGACGACCGACCTCATCGATGCGCACCTGCTGGACGCCGCACCGCGGTTGCGGGTCGTGTCGAACGCGGGGGTCGGCACGGACAACCTCGACCTGCCCGAGCTGACCGCGCGCGGCATCGCCGCCGGCAACACCCCGGGCGTGCTCGTCGAGACCACCGCCGACCTTGCGTTCGCCCTCATCCTGGCGGCCAGCCGGCGGGTCGTGGAGGCCGACCGCTACGTCCGCGAGGGGCGCTGGCAGGACGTGTCATTCGACCTGCTGCTCGGTCACGACGTGCACGCCGCCACGCTCGGGATCGTAGGCTACGGCGCGATCGGGCGCGCCGTGGCGAGGCGCGGCCACGGCTTCGCCATGACCGTGATCCACCACTCCCGCACCCGGCGCGACGACGAGCTCTCACGCTGGGTGCCGCTCGACGAGCTGCTGCGCAGCGCCGACGTCGTGTCGGTGCATACCCCGCTCACCGTGGAGACTCGCGGGCTGATTGGCGCACGGGAGCTCGGGCTGATGAAGCGGAGCGCGGTGCTGGTGAACACTTCGCGGGGCCCGGTGGTGTACCAGGCAGCGCTGGCGGCGGCGCTCGCGCAAGGGCGCATCCTCGCGGCCGGGCTCGACGTGGCGGCGATCGAGCCGATCCCGCTTGACGAACCGCTGCTGCGGCTGCCCAACTGCATCGTGCTGCCGCACATCGGGTCCGCGTCACTGGCGACGCGCTCCGCGATGGTCGACCTTGCCGTCGACAACATCCTGGCGGGCCTTGCCGGGGACCGTCTGCCACACTGCGCGAACCCGCAGGTCTATGGAGCGGCGACGGCGTGAGCGTCGGCGCCTGCTCTTGAAGGTTGGAATCGTGGCTGCGCCGCGCCACCCCGCTTGGCGCCACCTGCTGAACGCGGGTCCGTATCGGTTTGCGGGGACGTTCTTCGGCCTCGGCACCCTGGTCTTCGGGTTGGTCCTGGCCTACGTGGCGATCGTCGTGATCGAGGCGTTCAGCACGATCTGCCTCATCCTGTTTCTGGCCTGGCTTCTCGCATTCATCGTCTCCCCGATCGTTGACGTCGTCGCGGCCCGCGTCCGAATCGGCGGGCGGGCCGGTGCGATCGCGCTTGTCTACCTGGTCATCACCGCCGGGATCGTGGCACTCGTGATCGGGATCGCCTCGATCGGCATCGCGGAGGTGAACGACTTCCTCGGGCAAACGGCCCAGACGACCGACCGCGTGAACGCTGCGCTCGCGAGCATCCAGTCGGCCCTGCGGATCGATCCGGCCGTGGTCGATCTCCAGGCGGTGTTCAACCGGGCCACCTCGACGTTCATCCCCCAGGTCACAGCCTCGTTTACCGGCCAGATCCAGGCGATCGCCGGGGCGACGATCGCAGTCCTCGGGGATCTGTTCATCGTCGTCATCCTTTCGCTCTACATGGTCGCCGGCAGCCGGGGCATCCTCGACAAGGTCAGCCGGATCGTGCCGAACCGGTACGCCGACGAGCTCGAGCTGATCGAACGCACGGTCTCGCGCGCCTTTGGCGGGTTCCTGCGCACGCAGGTCACTCTCGTGCTGGCCCAGTTCGTCCTGACGGTCTCCGTGGGCGTGGTCTTCGGGTTGCCATACCTGTTCCTGACCGGGATCGTGACGGCGCTCGCGATGTTCATCCCGTTCTTCGGACCGCCGATTGCCCTCTTCCCGCCGATCCTCGTCACCGCCCTGTTCCGCCCCGACGTGCTCATCCCGGTCGCGGTCATCCTCATCGGGGTCCAGACGGTCCTCGTGAACTTCGGTCAGCCGCGGCTCATGCGCCACAGCGTCGGCCTGCACCCGATCCTTGTCCTCCTTTCGCTTCTTGTCGGGGCCAGCATCGCGGGCCTCTGGGGCGCGATCTTCGGGATTCCGATCGTTGCTGTCGTCGCGATCCTCGTGGGCTACTTCGTCGACCTCCGGGCAGTTGCCGAGGTCGAGGGAGTGGAGGTCGAGACGGTCGCTGCCGAACTCCTCACCGAGGACCCGGGCATCAGCCCCGAGGAGGTCGTCGCGATCGCCGCCGACCGGGCGGAGGCGACCCAGGCCGCGAGGGACGAGGAAGCCACGTGATCGGCTGGTTCCCCTGGTCGAATGGACCCCCATGACCGAGAGCGAACCCGGCGAGGTCGGCCCGCGCCACCCGGTCGACTCGCGGCCCGGCGAGGCGGCGACACCCGCGGGGGTTGAGGCGAACCTCGGCCGTACGCCCGGGTCGGCACCATTGGTCGAGCCCGCTCCCGGCGTGGTCGGCGTTCTTCAGAACCGCCGCTTCCTGTCCCTGTGGCTCGCCCAGCTTGCCACCCAGGTCGGCGGGAACATGGTGCTGTACGGGCTCACCGTGCTCGTCTTCACCGAAACCCGCCTCACCTCGGCCACCAGCCTGCTGATCCTGACGTTCCTGGTTCCGGGCGTCCTCTTTGGGGCGGTTGCAGGAGTCCTGGTCGACCGTTTCGATCGTCGAGCGATCCTTGTCCTCACCAACGTTCTGCGAGGCCTCGCGTTCCTGGCGATGGTGCTGGTGAGCTCGAACGTCCTCTTGGTCTACCTGCTGAACATCGTCGTCTCCACGGTCACGACGTTCTTCGCGCCCGCCGAAGCCGCGATGATCCCCCAGCTCGTGAAACGGGACCAGCTCCTCCAGGCGAACACGCTGTTCATGCTCACCCTCAACGGCTCGATCGCCGTCGGGTTCGCCCTGCTTGGCCCCATCCTGGTGAGCCTCGCCGGCGCCCCCGTCCTGATCGCCACCGTGGGCGTGCTGTACCTTGTGGCCGCGGCGCTCACGGCGACGCTGCCCGCGTCGCCGGCCGGGCCGAACGCTGCGGTTGCCGCCGGGACCGCCAGCGCCGCGACAGGTGTGGCCCAGACGTTCTCCCAGCTCCGCGAGGGCCTCACCTACATCCGCGCAAACCCGCGCGTCCGGTGGTCCCTCGCGTACCTGACGGTCGCCTCATCGCTCATCGGGGTCCTCGGCGCGCTCGGTCCCTCCTTCGCCACTTCGGTGCTCGGGCTCAAAGCGACCGACTTCGTCGTGGTCGTGCTGCCCCTCGGGGTCGGCGTCGTGATCGGGATCCTGGCCCTCACCGTCTACGGCAAATACCTGCCGCGGCAGCGCGTCATCGAAGGTGGCCTGCTGACGCTGGCCGTCTCGCTGGCAGTGATCGCCATCGCGGCGCCCCTGTCGCGTTTCCTGCAGAACGCCACGCTCACGACAGCGCCGCAGCTCGGCTCCATGATCTCGATCCTCTCGATCGTGGTCCTCGTCGCCGTAGTCGCCGGCGTCGCGTACGCGTTCGTCGCGATCCCGTCACAGACGCAGCTCCAGGAGGTGATCCCGCCCGACATCCGGGGCCGGGTGTTTGGAGTGCTCAACACCCTCGTCAGCATCGCCAGCTTCCTGCCCATCATCCTCGTCGGACCGCTTGCGGACCTCATTGGAACGGGAATGGTCATGCTCGCAGCGGCAGGCGTGGTCGGCATCGCGGGGATCGCGTCGCTCGTCAGCGCGCGGCCAAGCTCTCGCGTCTCGGCGGTCCCACGCCGGCTGATCGCGCCCATTGCGCCCATGGCGGCTCCCGCGGTGCCGCTCGTCCTGGATCCGACCACCGAGGACCAGCCAGCGAGGCACGACACCTAGGAACGGCCCGCCGCAGATCGGGCGACCCGCATGTGCGCGCTGCTCCTGCCCGGGGGACCGCGCTCGGCCAGCGACATGACGCGCCGTCATGACACGGCGATCCCCGGGCGACACAGTGGGGCCACGCCCGCGAAGTCGGTGCGGGTGTCCAGACCGGCATCTGAATCGGGTCGAGTGCGCAGGGCGCCGGTAGAGCCGCCTCGAGCGGTGAACGGAGCCGCGCACAAGGAGAACGGCATGGCCATCGATCAAGTCGACCAGACGGTCGTCACCCGGCAACCCGCTGTGGTCGCTGCTCCGGAGTCGGTGCCGACGACCACCAGCCAGGAGACAGTGCGGACACAGAGCCGTCACCTCACGCGGAGTGGCCCCGGCGGCTCCGAGATGGCGCGCCGGATCATCGTGCTGGTGTTCGGGCTCATCCAGATCGTCATCGGGCTGCGGATCGTCCTGCTCCTGCTCGACGCCCGGACCGGCAACGCGCTCGTCTCGGGAATCCTGGACATCAGCAAGATCTTCGTCGCCCCGTTCGACGGGATCCTCAACTCGAATGCCCTCACCGCGGGTGGTTCGACGCTCGACGTGGCGGCCGTCGTCGCCTTCGTCGGCTGGACGATCCGCGCACTGATCGTGCTCTGGGCCGTGGGCATCTTCCGGCGCGAGCCGGCCTGATCCCGAGGCGGCGATGACCGAGAACCGGGCCAGGAGCGAGCCGTGAAGAAGACGGGGTCCGGTCACCGCGCGGATCGCGCCCGGACGCCGGTCCCACCGCGTCCGGCTCGTGGTGCGGGCGCCAGGCGCCACATCGCCGGTGCTGCCTCGGCGGTCCGGGCCGGTTCCCGCGCAGTCGTCGATCGCCTGCCCGGGACGGTCCGGGCAACGCGGGTCGGCGCAAACGGCGCGACGAACGCGCTGCAGGCCCTGCCGGACTCCACCCTTCGCTGGTTGGCGGCAGGCTCGGTCGGCATCGGTGCCGGGTTGTTCCTCGCCGGCGCGCCACGCGTGGTCGTCGCCGCCGGGGTCGCCCCGGCCCTGGCCATGGGGGCGGCCGCGCTCGCGCGCCCGACCCATCCAGTCGAGCAGGTCGACGTCACCCTCCTGGCGCGTCCCCATCGAGCCGTGGGCTGACAGGGATCCAGAGGATGACCGTCGAAGCCACCCTCCCAGAGCGTGAGCAGGCCGGGAGCGCCAGTGCGCCGCCCGGTGGCCTGACATGACAACGGAAGTCCTGACCCAGCCGGTCCTTCCTGCAGGTGTCGAGCGGCGCGTCTCGCCGCGCGGAGTGACGACCTGGCGGAGGCCCGTCGGCGG
>CAZKXK010000158.1:2508-5755 GCA_964556585.1 uncultured Anaerolineaceae bacterium | reverse complement strand
TCTTCCTGGCCTTCGCGATCAAGGTCCCGATGTTCCCGTTCCACACCTGGCTGCCGGACGCGCACGTGGAGGCGCCCACGGCGGGCTCGGTGATCCTGGCCGGGGTGCTGCTCAAGCTGGGCGCCTACGGTTTCATCCGGTTCGCCATCCCGCTCTTCCCGCACGGCGCCCACGTGTTCGCGCCGCTCCTGATCGCGCTGTCGGTGATCGCCATCCTCTACGGGGCGATCGTGGCCCTGGTCCAGCCCGACCTCAAGAAGCTGGTTGCCTACAGCTCCGTCAGCCACATGGGCTTCGTGACCCTGGGGATCTTCATCTTCCAGGCGCAGGGGCTCCAGGGCGCGATCCTACAGATGGTCAACCACGGCCTCATCACCGGCGCCCTGTTCCTGCTGGTCGGCGTGATCTACGAGCGAACGCATGACCGGACGATCGCGAAGATGGGCGGCCTGGGCGCGGTGACGCCCGTCTACTCGGCCGCCCTGGGGTTCTTCGTGTTCGCCTCCATCGGCCTGCCGGGCCTGGCCGGGTTCGTGGGCGAGTTCCTCGTCTTCCAGGGCGCCTTCGTGTTCAACCCGTGGGTCGGCGTGTCCGTCACGTTCGTCATGATCTTCTCGGCGGGCTACCTGCTCTGGATGATCCAGCGCGTGTGCTTCGGGCCGGTGTCGGAGTTCCTGGCCGGGCTCGGGCACCACCTGACCGACATGCGTCCCACGGAGATCCTGACGCTCGCGCCGCTCGGCGCCCTGACGGTCGTGCTGGGCCTCTATCCCGCCCTGGTCCTGGACCTCATCACGGGTCCGGTCAAGGCTGTCCTCGCCGCGGTTGACCCGGCGGTCGCGATGTCCATCGGCCGCTGACGGGAGCTGCCTGCCCCATGACCTGGTCCGACCTGACCCTGATCGCACCCTTCGCGGCCGCCGTGGCCGTGGCGGCGCTCGTCATCCTGGCCGACATCGTGAAGCCCGGGAATCGGCACGTCGCCCTCGGCGTGGTCCTGGCGGGACTCATCGGGGTGGGCCTCCTGGTCCTCTGGACCGGCCAGACGCCCGGCACCGCGTTCGGCGGGATGTACAAGGTGGACAACCTGACCACATTCCTCGACACCATCTTCGTCGCGATTGCCGCGATCACGTGCCTGTTCGCGCCCGACTACCTGGAACCGCGCGGGCTCCCGATCGCGGAGTTCGCCGCGATCCTCGTCTTCGCGCTGGGCGGTGCGATGCTGGTGTCCGCGTCCGCGGATCTCATCGTCCTGTTCGTGGGCCTGGAGCTCATGGTGATCCCGGGCTACCTCCTCGCCGGGTACCACAAGCGGGATGCGCTCTCCACCGAGGGCGCGATCAAGTACTTCCTGCTCGGGTCGTTCTCCAGCGCGATCTTCCTGTTCGGCCTGGCCTATGTCTGGGGCCTGACCGGGTCCACCCGGATCGCCGACGTGGCGGCCCGGATCGGCGAGATCGTCGCCGGGCAGGCGACCCTCTCGCCCGGGCTCGCGATGGGCCTGGCCTTCCTGACGACGGGGGTCGCGTTCAAGATGGCCGCCGTCCCGTTCCACTACTGGACCCCCGACGCGTACCAGGGCTCGCCCACGCCCGTGACGGGCTACCTGTCCGTCGGCCCGAAGGTGGGGGCGTTCGCGGTGGTGCTGCGTGTCTTCGCGGAGGCGCTTCTTCCGCTTCGCCAGGAGTGGGTGATCGTCATCTTCGTCCTGGCCGCGCTGACGATGACGCTCGGCAACCTGGTCGCCCTGACGCAGGACAACGTGAAGCGGATGCTCGCCTACTCGTCGATCGCCCACACCGGGTACATGCTGGTGGGGCTCGCAGCGTACGCGGCGGGCGTGATGCAGGGCCTCGAAGGGCTGCTCTTCTACGGCGCCGCGTACTCGTTCATGAACCTGGGGGCGTTCGCCGTGATCGCCGCCCTCCAGAAGCGCCCCGGGGTGAGCAGCCGGCTGGAGACGTTCGCGGGGCTCGGACGGCGCGAGCCGGCGCTCGGGCTCCTCATGGTGCTCTTCCTGCTCTCCCTGACCGGGATCCCGCCCACGGCCGGCTTCTTCGCGAAGGCCTACGTGATCCTGGCGGCCGTCCAGGCCGGTGGGTGGCTCACGCTGCTCGCCGTGATCGCCGTCCTCAACGCCGCCGCGGCTGCCTTCTACTACCTGCGCGTCATCGTCTACATGTACATGCGCGAACCCACCGGCGACCCGACGCCCATCGGCCATGGCGCGCTGCTGCGGCTGGGGCTCGCCATCACGGCGGTGATGACGGTGGTGCTCGGCCTGTTCCCGGGGCTGATCCTCACGAGCGTCTCGTCCGCCGCCCAGGCGATCGGGGTCGCCGTCGCCATCCGGTAGGGGGCGCCGGTCGAACGCCGCCGGGCTGCCGGATCGATCGCGCCCTCAACGCCCCGTGCCGTCCTCCGCTTCCAGGGCCCGGGCGAGCGCCCCCAGCACGACTGCCGTGGAGGCAGGCTCCGGCAGGATGAGGTCGGCCGTCGCGAGCAGCTCCGCCGGCGACTCCCGGGGGCCGCGAACCCCGAGCAGGAGGCTGGCGGCCAGGCGGCCCGCCTCGCGCTCCCGGGCGACCACCGCGAAGGCCTCCGCGTCGGAGCGGTCGTCGCCGATGACGAGCGCGGCGGTCGAGCCGTGCCGCTCCAGGAGCCGGGCCACGGCCTCGCCTTTCGCGCCCGCCTCCTCCGGCCGAAGCTCCACGATCCGGCGGCCCTCCCACGTCCGGAAGCGCGGGCCGCGAAGCCCGGCCGGAAGCGCGGCCGTCGCGTCGTCGAGCGCGGCGAGAAACCGGGCGCGGGCGGCCGGGGCATCATCGGCGGCGCGGAAGTGGAAGGCGACCGAGGGTCCCTTGGGCTCCACGTAGAGCCAGGCAGCATCGCCGAGCATCCGCCCCACCTCGTCACCCAGCCGCCGCGCGACCGCGCCGTGCCCGGCGAGGCGCGGGTCGTGGGCCACCCTGAGCCGTTCGGCCGCGGCGCCCACGGGAAGATCCCCGCCCTGGATCCCGTGGTCGCCGAGGTAGGTCAACCCGCCGACACGGACGCGGGCGGCGACGTCGAGGGCAGTCCGGCCGGACAGGATCGCGAGCGCCAGTCGTTCGGGCCGCCGTCGGGCGGCGCGGGCCAGCCTTCGGAGCGCGTGGCGGGCGGCCGGGAGGATGGCCGGCGCCGTCGGGTCGGGGGAGATCGGCGTCAGCGTCCCGTCGAAGTCGCACACCACGAGGAGCCCGCC
>CAZKXK010000158.1:1304-2408 GCA_964556585.1 uncultured Anaerolineaceae bacterium | reverse complement strand
TACTCGTCGCGGCAGGGCGGGCAGTAGGTGCCCGTGAAGACGAGCCAGACCGGCCTGCCCCGAAGCGCGGCGAGGTCGATCGTGCCGCCGCCGACCTGCGGAGCCGTGAGGGCGGGGGCCGGCCGGCCCACGAGCGGGAACGGCGAGGCGGTCTGGCTGGCGCCGGGCCCGGCTGGGGTGTCGGTCCCGTTGGCCGCCACCGGCGAGGCGCCGACGGCCGGTGACGACGCTGCGATCGGCGCCGCGGAGGGGCTCGCCACGGCCGCCGGTGGCGCGGGCGTCACCCGCACGGCGGGCGCGGGCGTGAGCGCGATGACCGCCGCGCCGAGGCCGACGGCTGCACCGATGCCCACGACGAGCCCGACCAGCACCGCGATGAAGCTCCGCATCAGGCAGGAGCGTAGCGCGCGGGCCCCCCGGCCGCCCGCCGCGCGCCCCGCCGGGCCGGCGATCGGCACAGCGCGGGCTGGAAGGGGCGACGGGACCTTCCACCTGCCGCTTCGCCCGGGGATTCCGGGGTCCGCCAGGCACGCTCGCCAGCGGGGGCGATTCCGCTGGTAGCATGAGCGCTCGAATGCGATCGATCGTCAACTGGGTGGGCGGCCGCTTCCTTCCGGCGGCCCTGACGGCGGCGGGCGTGACGCTGCTGGGGGCGGGACTGCTCACCTACGGCGTGCCCGCCCAGGCGACGGTGCCGAGTCCCCCGGCGTTCGTCTCGGCGGCCCCGGCAGCGTCCCCTTCGCTCCTGCCGTTCCCGACGCTTCCCACGCTTCCCACGCCCGGTGCTTCGAGCGGCGCCTCGGCGAGCCCCTCAGCGGCGCGGGTCGTCACGCGCGTGGTCGTCCCCGCGCTGAGCATCGATCTGCCGGTGGTCCACCCCCCGAGCGACCCCAACGCCTTCCCGTATTGCAACGTGGCCGAGGAGTTCTTCACGGGGACGAGCCGTCCGGGCTTTGCTGGGACCACGTACGTCTTCGCGCACGCGCGGACCGGCATGTTCCTGCCCCTGCTCCTCCAGTCGCGGATCGACAACGGGAGCGCGATGCTCGGGATGCTCGTCGAGGTCTATACGAGCGACGACCAGCTCTTCCTCTACGAGATCAC
>CAZKXK010000158.1:0-1204 GCA_964556585.1 uncultured Anaerolineaceae bacterium | reverse complement strand
GCGGAGCGCCGGATCGTCAGATCCAGTCGAGACGCCGCAGGACGGCGAAGATCGTCAGCGAGAGCGCCACGATCGCCGCGGTCACCAGCCAGAAGCCCGGCGCTTCGGCGCGCGCGAACGCCGCCCCGGCCTCGCTCATGCCGAAGATGCCGGCAAACGCCCCGAGCCCCGCAAACACGACGGTGATCCCGGTCAGCCGCTTCATGATCAGCGACAGGTTGTTGTTCACGGTCGACAGGTACACGTCGAGCGCGCCCGAGACCAGCTCCCGGTAGGAGTCGTACTCGTCGGCCAGGTGGACCGCGTGGTCGTAGACATCGCGGAAGTAGATGACGTTGTCCGGCGCGATGAGCGGCAGGGTGCGGTTCGTCAGCTGGTTGAAGATCTCGCGCTGGGGCGCCATGACGTGGCGGATCTCGACCAGCGACCGCTTGAGCGCGAAGAGCCGCTCCAGCGTGGCGCGTCCCGGCTCGTCGACGATGCGATCCTCCAGGTCGTCGATCTCGTCCTCCAGCCGATCGAAGACCGGGAAGTACGCGTCCACCAGCGCATCCAGGAGCGCCCATAGGAGGAAGTCCGCCCCGCGCTCCAGCAGCGGGCCGGCGCCCCCGCGGAGGTGCTGGGCCGTCCACGGATCCCACGCCGCCGGGTGCGCGGTCAGCAGGAAGTTGCGCCCCAGCACGAAGTCGATCTCATCGGTCCGGACTTCGCGGTCATAGGCGATGGCAAACGCCACCAGGTGCACGTGCTCGCCGGTCAGCTCCAGCTTCGGGCGCTGGTTGCGCTCCTCGATGTCCTCGGCCACCAGCGGGTGCAGCCCCAGCCGCCGGGCAACCGCCTGCGTCAGCTCCGGCGACGGGTCGGCCAGGTCGACCCAGTAGCGGGACGCGGGGTCTTCAGCGGCGTCGGCAAGCGCCTCGAGACCGGCCAGCGACCGCGAGCCGCCCGTGCCCCACGCCTCGATCCGGAGCGCGGTGGCGGCCTCCGTCCCTGGCTCGTCAGACGAGGGTGACGGGCTCGCGCCCGGCGCCGTCGCCTCCTTCGGCCCCGTTGGTGTCATCCGCGCCTCCTCCGGCACCCGCGGGCTCCGATGCGCCCGCCTCGGCGGAGAGCATACGCGGCCGACCGCCGAGCACGATCGCAGCCGGCACCGCGGCGGCCGTCACCCCGGCCGCGACCAGGAACAGCACGACCATCGTCTCGG
>CAZKXK010000157.1:0-5767 GCA_964556585.1 uncultured Anaerolineaceae bacterium | reverse complement strand
TTCCGTCCGGAGCCGGGACGGGCAGGATCCAGAGATCCTCCGGCTCCCGGCATGACTCCCCCACGGCGAGGATGCCGCTACCATCCGGCAACCAGGCGACCGCGAGCCAGACCCCGTCGAATGGGTCGATGCGGACCGCCGCACCGGGACCCGCCGGCGGGTCGCCGGCGGGCTGCTTCCGCGGCCGGCCGGGCCGCCGCTTGAGCGGCGCGACGCTCGCCAGCGGGGCGACATGGAGCGCCTGGTACCCCTCGCGCACCACGACGTGCACGAACCGGGTCCCGTCGGGCGACGGCAGCGGCGCGACCCCGAAGCCACCGCCGGGAGAGCCGTGCTCCACCGCGCCGGCCGTGAGGATCCTGCGATCCGTCCCGGCTGTCGTGATGGAGGCGACCTGGAACCAGCCGCCGGCGTCGCTGAGGAGCAGCAGGCCGCTGCCATCCGGTAGCCAGCGCGCGCCCGTGGCCCACTCGGCGTCCCCCGCGACCGTGCGCTCCTCGCCCGAGGCGAGATCGACGATCGTGACCTGGCTCGTCCGCTGGTCGGGCCGGCGCTGGGCAGTGAGCGCCAGCCGGGTCCCGTCCGGCGACCAGGCGAAGTCCTCGATGTTCACGCCGGCCGGCGTGATCGGGCGCGGCTCCGGCGCGACGGATCGGGCCGGTGGGCGGCCGCGGCGCGGCAGCGGCGCGTCCTGCAGCCAGACCTGGCTCCAGCCCCGCCGGCGCGAGATGAAGGCGAGCTGCCGGCCGCCCGGCGCCCAGCGCGGCGCGCGGCTTCCGGCGGGATGGTCGGTCACGACGGTAGGCCGGCTGCCGTCGGCCCCGATCAGCCAGATCGCGTCGTCGCGCACGTAGGCGAGGTGCGCGCCGTCGGGCGCCCACTGCGGGTCCGAGATGGCCTTCTCCGAGGCGGTCAGCTGCCGGGCCGCGCCGCTGCGCAGCTCGAGGAGGAAGACCTGCCGGGCGCCGCCGGCTTCGGCCGTGTAGGCGACCCGCCTGCCGTCCGGCGAAAGGCGCGGCTCGCGGGGCGAGTCGCAGGCGACGATCTGCTCGATCGAGAGCCCCCCGGTGCGCGACCCGGCAACCCGCGCGCCGGCGCGGGGCGGACCGGCCGGGGGCCTCCGGTGGGCCGTGGCCCGGGTGGCGGCTGGACGGGCGGCCGCCGCCTCCGCGCGAGCCGCGGGCAGCGCGCCGGCCGGCAGGGGACCCGGCGCCGGTTTCGGGCGGTTCTTCGAGCCGGGCGGCCGGCCACGACGCCGCGCGGGCGGAACGGGCGCCGTCAGCTCGGCGGAGGGCATCGGGGCTGCCGCGTCCTCGGACGTGCGGGCCGGTGCGACAGCCTCGGACGTGTCGGCCGCTACGGCGTCAAGCGCCGTCTGCGCATGGGGGAGGAGATCGTCGTCGTGGAACTCGGAGCGGCGTCCGGTACGCATCGGCGGCGTTATACCACGCCGCGGAGGTCCGTCTCCTGCTCTCCCCGCACCGGCGGGGGATCCACCCGCACGAAGGTCTCCCAGCCCATGAACCGCTCGATCATCTCGCGCGGCGCCCCGGCCCAGCCGCCATCGCGCATCTGGCTGGCATGGGCTGCCAGCGCGGCGAGCTTCCGATCCAGCACGCTTCGAACGTCCACGACCGTCGTGATGTCCTCGTCCGGCCGGGCGAGCTCGACGAAGCGCCGCTGCTGGAGCAGGTCATCTTCCGTCGGCGGGGCCGCGGTCGCGGCATCTCCCCGCGCAGCGGCAAAGGCTTCCTGCAGGCGGCCCATCTCCGCGAGGCCGCTCCGGGGGATCGCCTGGTGGTAGAGGACCCGCGGGCCGCCCGGACGACGCGCGGCGCGCCGGTACGCCTCGGTTGCACGGGCCGAGACCGTGACGTGGTCCGGGTGCCCGTAGATGCCGCCCGGGTCGAACGTCAGCACGACGGCGGGACGCAGCTCCGCCATGATCGCCTCCAGGCGCCCGACGACCTCCTCCGGGTCGGCGTTCGCGAAGCAGTCGGCCGGGCGCGGCCAGTTCTCCATCCCGCTGTCGCGGTAGCCGAGGAAGATGGGTTCCCCGACGCCGAGCGCGAGCATCGCGTTGCGAAGCTCGCCGTGGCGCAGCTCCCGGTCAAGCTCGCGGGCGCCGGCCTGCCCACCCAGGTCCCCGTCGGTCGCACAGACCAGGTTCGTCGGCACGCCACGCCCGGCAGCGAGCGCCAGGACGCCGCCCACGCCGAAGGTCTCGTCGTCCGGGTGGGCGAAGATCGCGAGCAGGCCGCGCGGCGGCACGGCCGGCTGGTCCGTCATCGCTGCGAGGCCCGCGGGCGAGTGGCCTCGGGTGTCATCGACCCGCCGGGCGGTCGGGCGCCGCGGCGGACGCTTCGAGCTGCTCGCCCAGCTCCACCGTGCGCCGGTAGGCGGCCCAGACCGCCTCGGAGAGGACGGTTCGGAGTCGGCCCGATTCGAGCTCGTGGAGCGCCGCCGCGCTCGTGCCGCCCGGGGAGGTGACCATGTTGCGGAGCACGGCCGGGTGCGTCCCGGACGCCTTCGCGAAGAGCGCACTGCCCTCCAGCGTCTCGACAACCAGGTCGTGGGCGACGTGACGCGGGAAGCCGAGGTGGACCGCCGCATCCACGAGCGCCTCCATGACGAGGAAGACGTACGTGGGGCCGGTGCCGGAGACGGCCGTCGCCATCGCGACCATCTTCTCGTCATCCACCTCGATCTCGACGCCCAGCGTCGCCAGGAGCGCCTTCGCCTGCTCGCGCTGTTCCGGGCTCGTCTCCGGGGTCGCGTACCAGACCGTGATCCCGCGGCCCAGCTGGGCCGGCGTGTTCGGCATGCTGCGGACCAGCTCGCGGTGACCGAGCAACCCCGCCAGCGCCGTCGTGGTAGCGCCGGCGATCACGCTCAGGACCAGCTGGCCCGGCCGGAGGTGCGGCCCGATCTCCCGTCCCACCCGCGGCAGCATCTGCGGCTTCACGGCGAGGACGACCACGTCGGCGCCTTCGACGGCCTCCACGTTGCTGGCCGTGACGCGGATTCCGTGCTGGGCGACGAGCTCCTCGCGCCGGTCGGCCCGCGGGTGGC
This sequence comes from uncultured Anaerolineaceae bacterium, assembly GCA_964556585.1. GTDB lineage: Bacteria > Chloroflexota > Limnocylindria > Limnocylindrales > CSP1-4 > CTSoil-043. The sequence goes on along the minus strand of CAZKXK010000157.1, from coordinate 2,695 downwards.
TGGCAACGAGGCTGGCCGGCTCCACGAGCCGGCCACGAAGAAGCCCGGCGATCATGGACTCGGCCATCACCCCCGTGCCGACCGTGGCGAGCGTGCGTCCCTGGAGCGGCGACATGGCCGCGAGTCTACTCCAGTGGCCCAGCCTGCCCCGAGACGAGGAAGAAGAAGCGTCCCGTCGTCGCGGTCTCCACGTGCCCGAAGCCGAGGGAGTGCATCACCGCCGCCACGTCGTCCGGCTGGTAGAACACCTTCGGGATGGTGAACGTTCGCCCATCCGTGAGCCGTCGCAGGGCGAGGTCCGGCGCGGGCGCATCGGCTCGCTCGCGTGTGCCCGAGTCCGGGTCCTCGAGTGAGTCGATCAGGGCGAACGTGCCGCCCGGGCGCAGCCAGCGCCGCGCGAGCCCGAGGAACGCGGCGAGCCGGGCCCTGGGCACGTGCGAGAGCCAGAAGCCGGCGAAGAGGCTGTCCACGGATCGATCCGGGAGCGCCCAGGCATCGCGGACGTGGAGATGGGCCCGGAGGCCGTGGGCCACGAGACGCGCACGGGCGAGGTCCAGGGGCGCGGGCGCCGCGTCGTAGGCATGCAGCTCGCCCTTGGTCGCCAGCAGGGCGGTCCACCAGCCCGTGCCGGCGGCAAGCTCCACGATCTCGCCGCGGAGCGGGAGCCGATCCAGCCAGGTCGTGGCACGGTCCAGCTCCATCTGCCAGGCCAGGTCCTGCACGGGGCCGTGGGCATAGCGGCCGCGCCGCAGGTACCAGTCGTCGTACTCGGCCGCCCGGGCCTGGTAGTACGGCACGAGCTCCTCCTCGTGCGTCGTGATGGCGGAGACCCCGGCGGTCGCTCCTCCGGCGGTCGCGGCGCCGGCGGACTCCGCGCCGGCGGTTGCCGCGCGCGCCTCGAGCGCCGCGTGGAGGCGGAACCGGATGAACGGGTTCGAATCGGCGCGGGCCAGGCAGTCCGGGCAGAGCCGCGCGAGCGTCGCCAGGTCGTCAGCGCCCCGAGGCTGCCACGTCCGACCGCACCACAGGCAGTCGAACGGGCGCAGGGCACCGATTGCCGGCTCGGTTGCCGGCTCGGTTGCCGGCTCGGTTGCCGCGCTGGTCGGCGCGGCGCGGCGCGCGGGTGCGCCCTCGCTCACTCGACCGGGACCCAGCCGCCCGGCGGCGCGATGTCGACGAAGCCGGCCGGGTCGAACAGCTCGGCCAGCAGCTCGATCCCGTCGATCACGCGCGGACCGGGGTGCCCGAAGTACGCCGCGTCGAGGGCGAAGACCTGGCCGCGCCGCACGGCGTGCAGGCCGGTCCAGCCGGGCGGACGTGGCATCCGGCCCCAGGCGGCCAGCGCCCCGGCGAGGTCCGCGCCGCGCGGCATGAGGAGCAGCATCTCGGGGTCCAGGTCGCCGATCGCGTCCCACGTCGCACGCGCCGCAGCCTCGCAATCGCGACCGAGCAGGTCCCACCCGCCGGCTCGACGGATCTGCTCCGGAACCCAGCGGCCCGCCGCGAACAGCGGATCGAGCCACTCCAGCGCGACGACGCGGGGCGGCGCATGGCCTGCGGCCCGCCGCGCGAAGACGACTTCCTCGACGTCGGCAAGGCGCTCGCGGAGGATCTCGACCAGGCCCAGCGCCTCGTCCTCGGCCGAGGTCATGGCACCGATGGTGGAGATCGCATGGAGGACGCCCTCCACCGTCATCGGCGCGAGCGTCACGACGGTCGGCGCACCGCGGCGGGCTCCCGCCTGTTCGCCGGGGCTGGGCGCCCAGGGACGTCCCGGGCTCCGCGGCTCGGGCACGAGGATCAGGTCGGGCCGAAGCTCCGCGACCAGCGCGTCGTCGACGTCCAGGCGCGCGAATCCCGGACCGGCGCTGGAGTCCGCGGCCCACGCGACGATACAAAGGCCGGCGGTGTCCGGGACCTCGCACGCGTCCGTGATGCCCACGAGGTCACCCGCGAGCCCCAGCGCGCAGACGATCTCCGTGGCTGCGGGGAGAAGCGAGACGATGCGCATCGTGCTCCGGGGACGGAACGACCGGCCGCCCGGATCGGGGGCCGGTCGCCAGGGTTGCCGCGGGTCGACACGCTGGCCGCCTGCGGGTGCGTGCGTAAGGGGGACCGGCCCTCCGCGGGCGGGAGCGTCAGGCGGGCTTGAGCGTCTCGAGCATGGCGCGGGCGGCGGCCTTGTCCGTGAACCACACCGCGTTGAGCTCCGTGTAGGCCGCCCAGCCGGCCGGCAGCGACTCCTCCGGGTAGATCGCGTTGACCGGGCACTCGGGCTCGCACGCGCCGCAGTCGATGCACTCGTTCGGATCGATGTACAGGGTGCGATCCGTGCCCTGCTCGAAATGGATGCAGTCGACGGGACAGACGGCCACGCACGCCTGGTCCATCACATCGACGCACGGCTCGGCGATCACGTAGGTCATCGGGAAGGACTCCTCCGCTTGTCGGGTTGCGTTCGAACCGGCCGCGTCGCCGCCGGTGCCGGCGATCGCGCGCGAAACGGAGGGTACCACCGGGAGCCGGGCCGCGGCGGCCCCGGCGACCAGCCGCGAGGGCGGCCGGGTGGCGATGGGCGCGCGCCCGCGCACGCGCCGGGTTCGCCGACGAACGTCGGAACGCGGCGATAGCCGAGCCGGCGAACCGCGCCGAGCGCGGGGCGCCGCGCGCCCGTTCCGCGCCCAGTGCGCCACCG
>CAZKXK010000156.1:0-5770 GCA_964556585.1 uncultured Anaerolineaceae bacterium | reverse complement strand
TGGCGGCCTGGCGGATCCCCTTCTCGACGCCCGGGAAGAAGTTCTTCGGGACGGTGCCGCCGACGACCCGCTCGGCGAACGCGACGCCGCCGTCCGGGTTCGGCTCGATCTCGATCCAGACGTGCCCGAACATGCCGTGCCCGCCGGTCTGCTTCTTGTACTTGCCCTCGACCTGGGTGCGGCCCCGGAGCGTCTCGTGGTACGGGATGCGCGGCGTGTGGGTCGTGATCGCCGAGCCGAACTTCCGCTTGAGCCGCTCGCCGATGACCGCGACGTGGGTCTCGCCCATGGCGAGGATGACCTGCTCGCCGGTGGCGCTCCGCTCCACCCGTGCGCAGGGCTCCTCCTCGAGCATGCGCTGGAGGGCGGGACCCATCTTGTCGAGGTCCGCCTTGGTCTGCGGCTCGATCGCGACCACGAGCGTCGGGATCGGGTAGACCGGCCGGTCCAGGGACAGCGGCCGCTCCTTGCTCGAGAGCGTGTCGCCGGTCGCGGTGGCGGTGAGCTTGGCAACGGCGCCGATCTCCCCGGGCCGCAGCTCGCCGACCGCCTCCTGGTCCTTGCCGTGCAGCCGAAGGAGCTGGCCGATCCGCTCGTCTTCGGCCTTCCCCGCATTCCACGTGTGGGCCTGGCTGCGCAGCGTCCCCGACAGGACCCGCAGGTAGGTCAGGCGGCCCACAAACGGGTCCGCGGTGGTCTTGAAGACGCGGACGAGGAGCGGACCGTCGGGATCGGGCGGCACCGCGATCGGGTCGTTGGTCTTCGGGTCGTGCGCGATCACCGCCGGCTCCTCCGAGGGGGCCGGCAGGTAGCGCACGATCGCGTCGAGGAGGCCCCGCAGGCCGATCCCCTTGGTTGCCGAGGCGACGAGCACCGGCGCCAGGACCGAGTCCCGGACGCCCCGGTGGAGGCAGGCGTCGAGCTCGGCGTCGCTGACCTCCGCACCCTCGAGGTACTTGGTCAGGACGTCGTCGTCCACCTCCGAGGCGGCCTCGAGAAGCTGGTCCCGGCGCGCGGCGACCTCGGCCTCCATCTCCGCCGGGATCGGAACCTCCACCTCCTGGCGGCCATCCCAGTGGTACGCCTTCCGGTGGACGAGATCGACATAGCCGCTGAACGTCTCGGCCTTGCCGATGGCGACCTGGAGCGGAGCGATCTTGTTGCCGAACTCCGCGCGCAGCGCGTCGACGACGGAGCCGGGTTCGGCGTTCTCGCGGTCGCACTTGTTGATCACGAACAGGGCTGCCGTTCGGTTCGCCCGCCCGAGCCCGACCGCGGTCTCCGCGCCGGCCTCGACGCCGCCCGTCGCGTCCATGCAGATGACGGCCGCGTCGGCGGCCTGGAACCCGGCCACCACCTCCGCGACGAAATCGGGGTAGCCCGGCGTGTCCACGATCGTGACGACGTTGCCGTCGTCGTCGAGCGAGGCGACGCCCAGCGACAGCGAGATGTGGCGCTTCTGCGCTTCCGGTTCGGTGTCCAGGGTGGTCGTCCCATCCTCGACTCGCCCGAGCCGGTTGATGGCACCGGTCCGGAAGAGGAGAGCCTCGGCGAGCGTCGTCTTGCCGGCCCCGGAGTGACCGGCCAGGACGACGCTGCGAAGGTGGGGGAGATCAGCGCTCTTTGTCGTCGCCATGGTCTCGGTCAACCTCACGCAAGAAGTGGGCAATCGCGTGGTCGGGACGCGCGGGCCCGCTGCCGACCGACGTCGTGGATCGGGGGCAGCGGGGTTCCGCCCATCATAGTCCGCTATACTTCGGCCCGATGTCCGGTCACTCCAAGTGGTCCCAGATCAAGCGCGACAAGGGCGTCAACGACGTCAAGCGGGGCGCCATCTTCACCAAGATGGGCCGCGAGATCGCGGTCGCCGCGCGCGCCGGCGGTGGCGACCCGGACGGCAACTTCCGGCTCCGCCTGGCGATCGAGAAGGCGCGCGCCGCGAACATGCCGATCGACACGATCAAGCGCGCCGTGGAGAAGGCGACCGGGGGCGGCGAGGGCGAGCAGTACGAGGAGATCGTCTACGAGGGCTATGGCCCCGGCGGCGTCGCGCTCCTCGTCGAGGCGGCCACCGACAACCGCAACCGGACGGCTGCCGAAGTGCGGTCGATCTTCACGAAGGCGGGCGGCCAGCTGGCCGTCTCCGGGGCGGTCGCCTGGCAGTTCGAGCAGCGCGGCGTCATCGCGGTTCCGCTCGCCGGAATCGACCCGGACGAGGTCACGCTCCTCGCCATCGACGCCGGGGCGACCGACGTCGAGGCCGACTCCGACCCGCTCGAGATCTACTCGGAGCCCGGCGACCTCGAGTCGGTCCGCAAGGCGCTCGAGAAGGCCGGCGTTGCCGTCGAGAGCGCGGAACAGGCGATGCTCGCCAAGCAGACCACGTCGGTCGACGCGGTGAAGGCTCGCCAGAACCTGCGGCTCGTGGAGCACCTCGAGGACCTCGAGGACGTTCAGCGCGTCACCAGCAACCTCGAGATCTCGGACGAGCTCCTCGCCGAGGTCGCCGGGTGACCGGCCGGGCGACCGACTCGCGGTGATCGTCCTGGGGATCGATCCCGGGACGGCGGCGCTCGGCTACGGAATCATCGATCGGACCGGCAGCCGCCTCCGCGCGATCGACTACGGCGTCTTCCACACGCCGGCGGACCTGTCCCTGCCGGAGCGGCTGCTCGCGATTCACGCCTTCCTGCAGGACCTGATCGAGCTGCACGGTCCCGCGCTCCTCGGCGTCGAGCGCATCTTCCACAGCCGGAACGTCCAGACCGCGCTCGCGGTCGGCCACGCCCGCGGCGTGATCCTGCTCGCCGCGGCCCAGCACAACCTCGAGGTGCGCGAAGCGACGCCCTCGGAGGTCAAGCTCGGGGTGACCGGCTACGGTGCCGCCGACAAGGAGCAGGTGGCCACGATGGTCGCCACGATCCTGGGCCTGGCCGAGCCCCCGGTGCCCGACGACGCGGCCGATGCCCTCGCCATCGCGATCTGGACCGCGAACCGCGAGCGGCCCGGCGAGCGCCTCAATGCGGGACGCCTGGACCGGGGCGCGGTCGCCCCGATCGTCGCCGGCGAGAACCCGTACGAGCGGGCCGTCCGCGAGGCCCTGCGCCGCGAGCGTGCCGCCGACCCGGTGCCGAGCACCCGGCAGCCCGAGCCGGTCCCGTGATCGCGTCGCTCGACGGCGTGGTGGGCGCGGTCGCGGCGGAGTCGCTCGTGCTCGAGGTGGGCGGCGTCGGCTACCGCGTCTTCACCACCCCCGCCGTGCTCGCCGGCGCCGAGCCGGGGCGGCGCCTCCGGCTCCACACGCACCACCTGGTCCGGGAGGACCTCCAGGCGCTGTACGGGTTCCGGACGCCGGAGGAGCTCGGCTTCTTCGGGCTCCTGCTAACCGTCACCGGGGTCGGACCCAAGGTCGCGCTGGGACTGCTCGGCAGCCGCCCGGTCGCGGATCTCCAGCTGGCCATCCTGGCGGACGACCAGGGCCTGCTCACGGCAGTCCCGGGCGTCGGGAAGCGGCTGGCCGCCCGGATCGTGCTGGAGCTCCGGGAGAAGGTTGCCGCGGCCGGGGTCGCGGCGGCCACGCCGGCCGCCGCCGGCGCAGGCGGCCATCCCGCGGAAGGGGAGGTCGTGGGCGCACTCCAGGCGCTCGGCTACACGCTCGCGGAAGCGCGCGAGGCGGCCCGCGGCGTCGGAGTCCAGGCAGCCGGCGGCGGGACGCTGGAGGACCGCGTCAAGGCCGCCCTCCGCGCCCTGTCCGGCGGCTGAGCCTCCTGCGACGGATCGAACATCCGTGCGAAACATGCGCGGCGCATGATAGACTCCGGGCGATGACGGACGGCCACGGCTTCCTTGCGGCGGACCTCCTCGACCAGGAGGAGATCGCGGTCGAGCGCTCCCTGCGGCCGCGCTCGCTTGACGAGTACCTCGGCCAGCGCGAGGTCAAGGCCGGCCTCTCGGTGCTCCTGCAGGCTGCCCGCCAGCGGGGAGAGGCGGCGGACCACGTCCTCCTGCACGGCCCGCCGGGCCTCGGCAAGACGACGCTCGCCACGATCATCGCCCGCGAGCTGGGCGTCAACATCCGGTACACGTCGGGGCCCGCGATCGAGCGGGCAGGCGACCTGGCGGCCGTCCTGACCGCGCTCGACGAGCGCGACGTCCTGTTCATCGACGAGATCCACCGGCTCAACCGCGCCGTGGAGGAGATCCTCTACCCGGCGATGGAGGACTGCGCCCTCGACGTCATGATCGGCAAGGGCCCGTCCGCCCGCTCGCTGCGCCTCACGCTCCGGCCGTTCACGATCGTCGGCGCCACGACGCGGGCCGGGCGGATCAGCGGACCGCTGCGGGACCGCTTCGGGGCGGTCTACCGGCTGGACTTCTACGCGGAGGAGGATCTCCGGGCGATCGTCCGCCGCTCGGCCGCCATCCTCGGGCTCGAGGTCACGGACGATGCCGCGGCCGCCATCGCCGCCCGGGGCCGGGCCACCCCGCGGATCGTGAACCGGCTCCTCAAGCGCGTCCGGGACCACGCCGAGGTCCACGGCGACGGGCGGGTGACCCGCGCCGCCGTCGACGAGGCGATGGGCGTCCTCGAGATCGACGCGGAGGGCCTCGACGCGACGGACCGCCGGCTGCTCTCCGCGATCATCGGCAAGTTCGGGGGCGGGCCGGTGGGCGTGGCCGCCCTCGCGGCGGTCCTCGCCGAGGAGGTGGAGACGGTCGAGGACGTCTACGAGCCGTACCTCCTCCGGATCGGCTTCCTGGACCGGACACCCCAGGGACGGGTCGCCACGGACCGGGCGCGGGCCCACCTGGCCGCCCTCGGGTACGACGTGCCGCCGCGCCGGGCCGAGCGCGAGCCCAGCATCTGGGAGCGGCCCGCGGCCACTGACGCCAGCGCGGGCTCCCGCGCCGACGCCGACGAGGCCTGAGCAGCGCGTGACGGGCGCGGCCCGCTTCGAGATCCTCGTCGCCCCTCCCGCCGACGGCTCAACGCGGGCGCGGCTGGGCAGGCTCCACCTGCCGCACGGGGACGTCGAGACGCCGACCTTCATGCCGGTCGGCACCAATGCCACCGTCAAGGCGCTCCACCCCGACGAGATCGAGGAGACCGGGGCGCGGATCATCCTGGCCAACACGTATCACCTGTACCTCCGGCCGGGCCACGAGCGGATCGCGCGGCTGGGCGGCCTCCACCAGTTCATGAGCTGGCCGCGTCCGATCCTCACCGACTCGGGTGGCTTCCAGGTCGTGTCGCTCGGCGACCTCAACGTCATCGACGATGACGGGGTCACGTTCCAGAGCCACCACGACGGCTCGCGCCACCGCTTCACCGCCGAACGTTCGATGGAGATCCAGGCGGCGCTCGGAGCGGACGTCGCGGTCGCCTTCGACCAGCCCGTGCCGCCCGCCTCGACGGATCCCGGGGACGTCGCGATCGCAACCGAGCGAACCAACCGCTGGGCGGTCCGATCGCTGGAGGCCCATCATCGCCCGGACCAGGCGCTCTTCGGGGTGATCCAGGGTGGCCTGGAGCCGGACCTGCGGCGGGCGTCGAGCGCGTTCATCGCGGGGCTCCCCTTCGACGGCCTGAACATCGGCGGCCTGGCGGGCGACGAGACGCCGGCCGAGCGCGAAGCGGTGCTCGACGTCGTGGTCACGGCGCTCGACCGGGACCCGCGCGTGCGCTACCTGATGGGCCTGGGCTCGCCGGCAGACCTGCTGGAGGCGGTCCATCGCGGGGTCGACCTGTTCGACTCGGTGCTTCCGGCGC
>CAZKXK010000155.1:0-5802 GCA_964556585.1 uncultured Anaerolineaceae bacterium | reverse complement strand
CTCGGCAAGGGCTGACAACCGCGCAGCGACTGCGGGCACCCCACCCGGAAGTCGCTCCGGACGGGGCTGGAAGGCGGGGCTGCCTTCAGCCGCGAACCAGGGGGAGGAAGATCCGGTCAACGATCTCGACCAGGGCGGCCTCGGGGACCGGCCGCTGGGTCATGATCAGGTCATGGCGGACAAGGTCCACCGGTAGGGAGCGCAGCCGGGGGCTCAGGCGGGCGGGGTCGATCTCGCCGCGTGCGATCGCTCGCTCGATGACGAGCGCCGTCCCGGTCGGAGCGCTGCCGGCGAGCGCCCGCTCGCGCAGGTCGGCGAGCGACATCCCGACTTCGTCGAACGAGTCGGCGATCAGGAAGCTCAAGACTCCGACGAGATCGTCAACGTCTGTCGACAGGTGGCGAAGCACGGCCAGGAGGTCGTCGCGCAGCGACCCTGTATCGGGCACCTGGAACGGATCCGATCCGAGGTGGTGTTGCAGGGCGGCGACGACGAGCTCGGGGCGGTTCGGCCAGCGACGGTACAGAACCGCCCGGCTCGTCCTGGCTCGAACCGCGACCCCTTCCATCGTGAACGCGGTGTAGCCGGCCTCGGTCAGCTCGTCCCAGGCCGCCTGCAGGAGCGCCGCCTCGAGCCTGGGCCCTCGACGACGCGTGGGTGGCCCGGCTCCCCGCGCGGCCAGCGCGGGCCCGCTGGCACTTCCATCGGCTGCCATCCGCTTCTCTCCCAGGGTGCGCTTGTGTTTCTTATCCGTTGATTGTACAGTGCGTGTTAGAGACAGCCGCGTATCTAATAAGGCAGGAGATCTCCCGATGAGAGAGCCACGAAAGCACGACGGGCTGGACCCGGCCTTCCTCAAGCTTGCCGTCATCCTCATCACCGGGGCGATGGCGGTCATGTTCGACACGACGATCGTCAACGTCGCGATCGACTCGCTTTCGCGCGAGATGAACGCTTCGGTGTCGACGACGCAGTGGGTCATCAGTGCCTACGTGCTGGCGCTCGCGATGGTGATCCCGGTCAGTGGCTGGGCGATGGATCGCTTCGGCGCCAAGCAAACCTGGATGGGTGCGCTGGCTGTCTTCATGGTCGGGTCGATCCTCTCGAGCCTTGCGTGGAACATCGAGGCGCTCATCGCCTTCCGGGTGCTCCAGGGCATCGGCGGTGGCCTGATGCTGCCCGTCCTGCAGACCCTGCTGGTCAACGCCGCGGGCAACCGCAACCTCGGCCGGATGATGTCCCTGATCAGCCTGCCGGCGCTGCTCGGGCCGATCCTCGGTCCGGTCCTTGGTGGCCTGATCCTGGGCCAGCTCTCGTGGCATTGGATCTTCTGGGTCAACATCCCATTCTGCGTGGCAGGTCTGGTGATGGCGTGGCGTGGCTTGCAGCCAACGGCGCCGAAGGAGGGTTCGTCCCTCGACATCCTCGGTCTGGCCCTGTTGTCGCCCGGCCTCGTCGCCATGATCTACGGGCTCTCCCAGGCGGGCAGTCATGGCGGGTTCGACAACGCTGCCGTCTTGCTGCCGCTCGCCGTCGGCGCGGCGCTTCTCGGTGGCTTCGTCGTCCATGCACTCCGCACCACGCGACCGCCGCTGGTCGACCTGCGGCTGTTCGCGGTGCGTTCCTTCACGGCCTCGAACGTCCTGCTCTTCCTCTCGGGTCTCTCGGTGTACGGCGCGATGCTGCTGCTCCCCCTGTACGAGCAGCAGGTGCGGGGCCAGAGCGCGCTCGTGGCCGGCCTGCTGCTCGCCCCGCAGGGCCTGGGCATGCTGTTGACCAGGGGCTACGCTGGCCGGCTCACCGACCGCATCGGCGCGCGACCCGTCGTGCTGGGTGGCTTCCTGCTCACGATGGCGGGCACGCTCGCCTACACGCAGGCTGGGCTGCACACCAATGAGCTTCTTCTCGGCGGCTCCCTCGTCATCCGAGGTGCCGGCCTCGGCGCGGTCACCATCCCCATCATGGCCGCGGCCTACCTTGGCCTGCGGCCCAGTCAGGTACCGCACGCCAGCATCGCCACCCGAATCACGATGCAGCTTGGCGGCGCCTTTGGCGCAGCCGTCATTGCCATGATCCTCCAGGCGCAGATCGCGGCGCACGCCTCGGGCGGGCTGGTCGGTCTCGCCACCGCGTTTGACAATTCCTTCTGGTGGTCCCTTGGCCTTACCGCCCTCGCCGTCATTCCCGCCCTGCTTCTTCCCGGGTCGCCGAACGTCGCCGCTCGCCGCCCGAACGATGCCGTGTTGATTTCCGACCATGGGCAGGAGCTCGCGCGCTAGGACGTCGTGTCAGCGGATCGCAAGCACGCCCGGGATGGCACCCGCGTTACCGGGTGCCCGTGATCAGCCGTTCACGGTCGAACAGCCGCGAGGTGACCCGCCAGCCGAGAACGTCGAGCACGAGCAGGACTGCGGCACCGCCGAGCGCGAGGGCGAGCGTCGCTGGGATCACGTTGAGCGCGATGAGCACCACCACGAAGACCGGGGGCAGGCTCGCCAGCAGGCCGATCTGCTGCGCGGCTCGAGCGTCGCTCGATCGGGTGGAGACCGCGATGCCGACCCAGATCGACCAGGCGGCCAGGAGCGGCGTGAAGAGCACCTGGGCGAGCAGGTCCGGGCCCCGGATCAGCGCGGACGCGATGCCCTGCTGTGCGAAGAGCGCGACCAGGACGAGAAACACCGCGAAGACCGCGTACGCGATCGCGAGGGACGGGAGGAGGGCGGCCAGCGCCTTGCCCAGCAGGAACTCGTCGCCCCTGATCGGCGTCGTGAGCGCCGGCTCGAGGGTGCCCTGCTGTCGCTCGCCGGCAACCGCGCTGGCGGCAACGATCACCGGCACGAGGATCGGGATGCCCAGCATGTACACGAGCACGTGCTCGTCACCAAGCGGGCTCGACGCTGCCGCGGACAGGCCGAGAACCACGATGAGCGGCTGGATGATGAAGACCAGGGGGAGGATCGCCATCCCGAGGATCAGCGAGCGGTTGTGCCGATACTCGCGCAGTTCCTTGCGGACGATCGCCCAGACGCGCCTCCTGCTCAGCTTCATGTCCGAGCCGCCTCGCGGTCCTCGTCGATCAGCTCGAGGTAGACGTCCTCGAGGGAGTGCTGCGTCTCGCCGATCGCCAGCACGTCGGCGCCGGCTGCCACGAGCGCCCGGGCGACGGCCGGCGCGGCGACACCTGGGTCGGAGACGGCAACGATGTAGGTGGCTTGGCCGTCCTGGTGCCAGGCGCTGACGGCAGGCAACCCGGCGAAGACGCGACCCGGGTCGGGCAGCGCGACGAGCGTCCGAACCGTGAGCGCCTTGCGGAATAGCTGCTCGCGCAGCTCGTCGGGCCGGCCAATCGTGCGCAGGGTGGTGTTCAGGATCGCGACGCGGTCGCAGAGGCGCTCGGCCTCCTCGAGCCGGTGGGTCGTGAGGAAGATCGTGACGCCTCGCGTCCGGAGCCCGACGATCAGCTCGTGCACCTCGCGCGTGGCGACCGGATCGAGGCCGGCCGTCGGCTCGTCGAGGAACAGCACCTCCGGTTCGCTGAGCAGGGCCCGGGCGAGCGCGACCCGCTGGCGCAGCCCCTTGGACAACGTGCCGCAGAGATCCTGCGCCCGGTCAGCGAGGTCCATGGCGCGCAGGGCGAGCGCGATGCGATCGCGCGGGTCGGGCAGCTCGTACAGGTCGGCGAAGCACTCGAGGTTCTCGAGGATGCTGAGGCGGAGATAGAGGCCCGGCGATTCGGGCATGACCGCGATCCGCCGCCGGATCTCCACGCCGTTCCCGGGCGTAAGCGCGAAACCGGCGACCGTTGCCGAGCCCGACGTAGGCGCGAGGAGTGTGCCGAGCGTGCGCACGGTGGTCGTCTTCCCGGCGCCGTTGGGGCCCAGGAACCCGAACACCTCACCGCGTGCCACCTCGAAGGAGACGTCGCTGAACGCAACGCGGTCGCCGAACCGTTTCGTCAGGCGATCGACGGAAAGCGCCGGGTCGCGGCTCTCGCCACTCGCCACCTGTCTCCTCTGCCGCGTCGACGATGCCCCGGAGGGCGACCCGGTTCCCCCCTGTGTCACGCACGTCAACGTACACCGCCCTGCCACGACGTGCGCCAACCACACGAGTCGCGAAGACGCCGCCCGCCGAAGCGAGCGGCGTCCGGGCGCGGGCCGGAGAGGTGGTCTCCGGTTACCTACGCGGGTTCGTTCACCGGGCGGCTTCGGAGTCCACGACGAGCTTCGAGGGCGCCTCGGTCATCGGCACGGTCAGGTCGACACCGTGGACTGCCTTGACTCGCTCGAGGAACCAGGTGGTGAACGCATCCCTGGCGGCCATCATCTGCCCGAACGAGCGGGCGGGGTCGTCGCCTTCGAGCGTCACGATCACGAGGTCGCCCATCGGGGTTGCCTGGAGGAATGTGCGCTCGTGAACGCCGGCCCGTCGTCGGGCGTCGGCGAACTCCTCGCGACGTGGGCCGTTCAGCTCGTCCATGAACGCGCGCCACTCAGCGGTCTTTCCGGCGGTGATCGGGAACGCGACTGCCATCAACGACAAGGGAACCTCCACGGGCCGTCCATGCCCAGCAAGGGGAGGTCGGTCTCGCCATTGGCCCAGCGCGACGGTCGAGGCGACCGTGTCAGACGCCACGCTGGTGAGAACCCGAAGGTTCCCGTGCCTCCCCCCAAGGCGCGGAGTATGGCACGAGCTCCCTGCCGCGAGATACGTCCGTCACCATGTTTTCATGGTGTCCGACGGAGCTCTCTGACAAGCCATCATCGAATTCCCGTGTCGTAGGTCACGTCGAGGCTCACTGACGACGTGGTCGCGCTGACCGTGAACTGGAGCGGTGGGGCACTCCCAAGGAGACCCTTGACGGCCTGCGGCGTGAGCGTGTACGTGCCTGCGGCCAGGGTGGCGGTCCAGCGGCCGTCGGTGTCGGTCGTTGCCCGCGCGACCTCTAGACCGTCGCTGGCGATGATGACCATGACGGCGCCGACGACCGGACGAGGCGCGCAGGCCGGGTCGGGCGGTATCCGCTCGACCGGGCAGACGGGACCAGCGACAGCGCTCCCGCCGACCGGGTACGACGGTCCACTGGCCGGGCTGCATGAGGCCAAGAGGAGCGCGACGACGAGCGCGATGCCGATTGCCAGGCGAGGACGCATGCGCCGACGACGTGGTGGTCCCGCCAGCGGTTCCCCCATCCCCCGAGGTTAGCTCGGCAGGATCGGGCCCGGGTCTCGCTACGATGGTGATCGTGGACGTGCTCGGTGCCCTGCTCGTCGTGGTCCTGGCCACGGCTGCAGCCTGGTTGCTCCTCGCGGTGGTCCTGTGGCTCCATCGCCCATCGCGGGAGCTTGCCGGCCCCGCCATGCGCCTCGTCCCGGACCTTGTGCGGCTCGTCCGCGCGCTGCTCAGCGACGCCGCGACCCCGCGGAGCGTCAAGGTGGCCCTCGGAGCGTTGCTCCTCTACCTGGTCTCGCCGATCGACCTCGTCCCGGACTTCTTTCCCTTCATCGGCTCGATCGATGATCTGATCGTCAGCGGGCTCGTCCTTCGGTGGGCCGGCCGGCGCATCGGCGTCGAGACCCTTCGCTCCCACTGGCCGGGCCGCCCGGAAGGGTTCGACCTTCTCCGCCGCCTCCTCGGACTCTGAGCGGTCGGGCGACCACTGAACGACCACGCCAACGGCCGGACTGCCGCACCGCGCTTGGGGCTCACCCGATGCCACCTTGCCCTGAGCAAGCCGCTCGCCGTCATTCAGCGAGCGGCGGGTCCCGTCTGCTGCGGTGGCGAGGGGTGGTCGAAGCAGTA
>CAZKXK010000154.1:0-5831 GCA_964556585.1 uncultured Anaerolineaceae bacterium | reverse complement strand
GCTGCGCTCCATTGGGCTCTCCTTCGCTTACCCCCGGCGCGGATCCTGCCGCGCTGGTGCACGTCGCGCACCCACCCAAAGGGCCTATGACCCGGTCGTGCGCCACGGACTTCCTGCGATCCGACCCAGCCGAGACCCGGCGTCTCGGCTTTTCGAGCTGATCGAGATCGTCGTTCAGGCGGTCACGACCGTCAGGCCAAGGGCGCGCGCAGCCTGCGCCTGGCGCAGATCGAACGTCAGGAAGCCGAACCCGGGTGTGGAGACTCGTTGCGCGGCCGCAAGATGGAGGGCATCAAGGGTTCGCACGCCGGTGGTCTCCGCGATCGAGGCCGCCGATTCGCAGGTCGCCTCGTCGAGCTCGATGATCGAGAAGGCGCGCAGATCGTTTGCGAAGGCGGCTCGCGCGGCGACGAGGTCGCGTCCGGAGAGCAGGCGAGCGAGGTTGCGGCGAACCTCCACGATCGTGTGGCGGGCAGTGAGGAGCGCGCCGTCGGCTCGCAGCAACGCGTCCGCGGCGGCCGAGTCGGCCTCGTCGACGTACCGCTTGAGCAGGGCGCTCGAGTCGACGTAGGCGGTCACTCGCCGCGATCCTCGGCCAGTGCGTCGAGCACCCGCCTGGACCCCTTCGACCGGTGCACGGGACCGAGCGGCGAGCCGGTGCCCGGCGTGATCCAGCCGGCGCGGATCCCATCTTCGATACGTGCGCGACCGGGCACCGGGCCGAGCACTGCCTTCGGCCGCCCGCGATCGGTGACCCGCAGGACCTCTCCCCGCTCCGCCCTGTCCAGGTACTCGGAGAGACGCTGCTTCAGCTCCCGGATCCCGACATCAGCCATGTAGACACATTACTACAACGTTGTGTCTACATCGGGCGAGATCACCCGCGCGGTGCCGATACCCAGGTGTGAGCTCCGGCAGGCTGGCATCGCGGCCGACGACCGGCGCGCCGGGAGCGGTTCCAGTCAATGCGATCAACCGGAGCCGGGAACCAGCACCGTCCGAACCACGAGGTCATCGATCCCTGAGAAGTCAGCGGGGTTGCAGGTGTGGACCTCGATCGGTGAGTCGTATGGTCACACCTGTCCAAAACGTTGAGCTTCAAGCCAATCGTCCGGGAGGCCGCCGTGCGCAAGATCGTGCTCTACACGCTGATGTCCCTCGACGGTGACGTCGATGACCCCGCCGAGTACTTCACCTCGAGCCCGGAACCTGGCCAACCACCTGTATTCGACCGGGTGATGGTCGACAACGAGGTCAAGGTCACCGGCACGCAGGACGCGGTGCTCTTGGGCCGGCACATGTACGACGAATGGTCGCGCTATTGGCCGACCGTCAAGGACGATCCGTTCGCCGACTTTATCAACAATGTCAAGAAGTACGTCGTGACGTCCACACCGCTCTCGAACGAATGGCACAACGCCGAGGCGGTGAACGGGCCGCTGGAGGACGTGGTGCGGGATCTCACGGCCCGACCCGGCGGCGACATCGGCGTTCACGGCAGCATCACCCTGGCGCAGTCGCTGCTCGAAGCGGACCTTGTCGACGAGCTGCGGCTGGTGGTCGGTCCGGCGTTCGGGTTCACGGGACGGCGGCTATTCGCGACCATCGGCCAGATCCGCCGGCTCGAGCTCCTGAGCACAACGGCGACGCCGAGCGGTACGGTTCTGCTGGCCTACCGGGTGCCCTGATCCGGTCCAGCCCGACATCGATCGTCAAGCGCCGCCTAATTGAGCGGCGTCGGCGACCTCAGCGCGACGACTGGTGCGCCAACGGCGACGACTCGCGCGCCAACGCCGCCCCAGCGGCCCGGGCCTCTGCCAACCCGTCGGCTACCGCCAGGATGATCTCGACGGTGCGTGCATACCCGAGCAGCCCGGTGTTGCACTGGAGCGTGTACAGGAGCGGGTCGCGGCGATCCAGTCCGTATGCCTGCCGCAGGTAGGCGGCCCGGTTCGCGTCCATCTCGTGCATGCGCCGCCGCGCGACCGACTCGGAAACCGCTTCGCGCGCCATCACGGTGTCCACCCGCGCAGGTTCGGCCGCGTAGAGGAACACGTGAACCGCGTCCCGGCGTTCGCGCAGGATCGCGGCCCCGCCGCGCCCGACGATCACCGCGTTGCCGCCCCGAGCGACTTCGGTGACCACCTTCCGAGTGAGCTCAAGAACGGCGAGGCGCGGGTCGTATGCGGGATCCGGGTAGGGCACATCCCAGACCATCCCTGGCGCGACGCCCATCGGCGCGAACGCGGCAACCAGCCGACCGAGGAGGCTCGAGGGGTGCTCGTCCTCCGCCTCCACGGATTCCGGCGCGAGTTGAGCCCGCCGAGCGACCTCCGCGATCAGCCACTTGTCCACGAGGTTCGCGCCGAGGCGTTCGGCGACGATGGCGGCAACGGTGGACCCGCCCGCCCCGTACTGCCGCGCGATGGTGATGACCGGCATTCGGTATACTCCCGCTTCGGCGACTATACACGATGGTGGAGTGTTCGTGTCCGATTGGTCCCCCGAAACGCGCGTGGCCTTGCGCGCCTACGTTCGCGCCGTGGCGCTGGCCGACCCCCTGCAGCGCGACCTGGCAAGGACATACGGCGTGGCGCTCGGCGATCTCCACGCTCTCCGACTCCTGCGCGACCTCGGAGAGGCGCCGATCAGCCGCCTGGGCGCCGGGCTCGAACTGAAGCCTTCCAGCGCCACGAACCTGGTCGATCGCCTCGAGGCGGCGGGGCTCGTCACGCGCGGCACCGATTCCGCCGACCGGCGGGTCACCACCCTGGCACTGACCCCACGGGCACTCGAGGCGCTTGGAGACCGGGCGCTCGTTGAGTCGAGCGGCCTCGTGCAGCGCGTCGAGCGGCTGGCGCCAGGCGAACGGCTGCTCCTGGCGTCGCTGCTGGAGCGCCTGCTCGAATCCGAGCCCGACGAGGACGCGGCACCCAACGAGGCGCCGTTCCCGCAGTCCGCGCGTCAGCCAGTCACGGCCGCGCGAGCGCGATCATGACCAGCACGACGCCGCATCGCCGGAGCCTGGCCCACCTCCCGTACAAGTGGGTCGCCCTCTCCAACACCACGCTCGGCGGGTTGATGGCCGCCATCAGCGCCACGAGCCTGATCATCGCGCTTCCCGCGATCTTCCGGGGCATCCAGCTCGACCCGCTCGATCCCGCGAACTTCAGCTACCTGCTGTGGGTCCTGATCGGGTACATGTTGGTCACCGCCGTTGTCGTCGTCACGCTCGGGCGGATCGGAGACCTGTACGGCCGGGTCCGCATCTACAACCTCGGCTTCGTGATCTTTACGCTGGCCTCCATCGGGCTCTCGGCCACCTGGAGCACGGGCACCGCAGGCGCGGTCGAGATCATCGTGATGCGCATGGTGCAGGCGGTCGGGGGCGCGATGCTGATGGCGAACTCGGCGGCCATCCTGACCGACGCGTTCCCCTCCAACGAGCGTGGCATGGCGCTCGGGATCAACCAGATCGCCTTTCAGGCAGGCTCCTTCATTGGGCTGATCCTCGGCGGCGTCCTGGCAGCGCTGGACTGGCGCCTGGTCTTCCTGCTCAACGTCCCGGTGGGTATCGTCGGAACAGTCTGGGCGTACGTCGCCCTGCGTGAGCTCGGCGAACGCCATTCGGCTCGCATCGACTGGGCCGGTAACGCCACGTTCGCGGCCGGCCTGGGTCTCCTCCTGATCGGCGTCACGTACGGCATCTCGCCCTACGGGACCTCCTCGATGGGCTGGGGCAATCCCTTCGTGATTGGCGCGATCGTGAGCGGGGTGGCGCTCCTCACCGCCTTTTTGGTGATCGAGCTGCACGTCGAGGCGCCGATGTTCAATCTCCACCTGTTCAGGATCCGGGCCTTCGCGGCGGGCAACCTGGCCGGTCTCCTCAGCGCGGTCGGGCTGGGCGGCCTGCAGTTCCTGCTGATCATGTGGCTGCAGGGGATCTGGCTCCCCCTGCACGGCTACACATTCGAGCAGACGCCGCTCTGGGCGGGCATCTACATGCTGCCCCTCACGGTGGGTTTCGTGGTCGCGGGACCGCTGTCCGGGTGGCTCTCGGATCGCTTCGGTGCGCGGCCGTTCGCGACCGGCGGCATGCTCCTGGCCGCCCTCTCGTTCGCGCTGCTGACGGTCCTGCCGGCTGACTTCGCCTATCCAGCGTTCGCGTTCGTGATCCTGCTGAACGGCGTCGCCTTCGGGATGTTCGCCTCCCCGAACACGGCGGCCATCATGAACAGCGTTCCGGCGGGGTATCGGGGCGCCGCCTCGGGCATGCGCGCCACGTTCCAGAGCACCGGCATGCCGCTCTCGATTGCCGTCTTCTTCACGCTGATGATCGCGGGCCTCTCGGCGAACGTGCCGGGCTCCATGTACCGGGGCCTCACCGCCAACCATGTCGCCGCATCCGTGGCGACGTCCCTGTCCCATCTCCCTGCCGTGGGCTACCTGTTCGCGGCGTTCCTCGGCTACAACCCGCTGCAAACCCTGCTCGGTCCAACGGTGCTGGCGGCGCTGCCCGCGGCGGACGCCAGCCATCTCGTGAGCCCCAGCTTCTTCCCCTCGCTCATCGCGGGCCCCTTCCACGACGGAGTGGTGGTGGTCTCGCTCTTCTCGATCGTCATCTTCCTGGTGGCGGCCGGCGCCTCGTGGCTGCGCGGCGGGCGCTACGTGCATGACGAGCTGGAGGCGGAGCAGCTCGAGGCTGACCTGCTTGCCGGCGAAGCATCGGTCGTGCATCCGGGTCCCGCAGCGGCGCGGGTGGACCGGTCTATCGACCCCGCGCGCGCGGAGCCGGAGCACGAGGTCGCGCA
Organism: uncultured Anaerolineaceae bacterium; assembly: GCA_964556585.1. GTDB lineage: Bacteria > Chloroflexota > Limnocylindria > Limnocylindrales > CSP1-4 > CTSoil-043. The sequence goes on along the minus strand of CAZKXK010000154.1, from coordinate 1,020 downwards.
GTGATCGTTGGCGGACGGGTTCGGTTCGCGGCCGCCGGCCGCGCCCTTCACCACCGCAACTTCCGCCTCTTCTTCTTCGGCCAGCTGATCTCGGTGACTGGGACATGGATGCAGTCCCTGGCACTGGGCTGGCTCCTCGGAACGATGGTCGGGTGGAACCAGGCAGTTGTCTACATCGGCTTGCTGGGCGTGGTGCAGTTCCTGCCGGTGCTCGTGCTGGGCCTCTTCGGCGGGATCATCGCGGACATCTGGCCCAAGCGAAAGACCGTGATCGGAACCCAGGTCGCGGCGGGTCTCCTTGCGCTCGTGCTTGGCGGACTCGTGTACTTCCACGCCGTCGCCGTTTGGCACGTCTTCGTGCTGGCCTTCCTCCTGGGCCTGGTCAACACCGTGGACATGCCTGCGCGCCAATCGTTCGTGGTCGAGATGGTGGGCGCCGAAGACGTCGCCAACGCGATCGCCCTGAATTCGGCGGTCTTCAACGCCGCGCGCATCGTCGGGCCCGCCGTCGGCGGGGTCCTCATCGCCGTCGTGGGAACGGCACTCTGCTTCATCCTCAACGGGCTCAGCTACGGTGCCGTCGTCGTCGGGTTGCTGGCCATGCGCGACAGCGAGCTGCGGCCCGCGGCCCGGCTGGCCATCCCCCGAAGCCTGGCGGCGGTTGGCGCGGACCTGGGCGAAGGCCTGCGATACGTCTGGCACACGCCCGTGGTGCTCCTGGCAATCACGGTGATCGGGTTCGTGTCGACGTTCGGCATGAACTTCAATGTGCTCCTGCCGGTCCTGGCGGCCACTGTCCTGAATGTCGGCCCCGACGGATATGGAGTCCTGTACGCGTCGATGGGGGCCGGGGCGCTGGCAGCCGCCCTGTCGGTCGCCATGCTGGGTCGTCCGCGGCTCCGGATCCTCATCGGTGGCGGCATCGTGCCCGGGGTTGCCGAATTCGAGCTCGCGAGCACCACGTAGTTCCCCGTCGCCATGGCGGCGGTCTTCTACTGTGGCGCGGGTGCCAACGCGACG
>CAZKXK010000153.1:0-5956 GCA_964556585.1 uncultured Anaerolineaceae bacterium | reverse complement strand
TCGACGGGGCCGAGGCGCTCCTCGGTCTCCCGGCGGGCCGCTTCGAGCGAGGCGCGATCGGTGGCGTCGACAGTGACGCGCACGGCCCGCACGCCCTCGGCCTCCAGGGCCGCCACGCGGGCGTCGCCACGCTCGGCCGAGCGACCCATCACGGCGACCGCGGCCCCGGCCCGGCCCAGCCCGTGGCAGAGAACCCCGCCGAGCACGCCGGTCCCGCCGATGACGGCGGCCACGTGGCCGGTCAGGTCGAAGATGTCCATCAGGTGGTCCTCGCAGTCTGGCCAGGGGTGGAGGGTCGGGCGTCCAGCGGCGCCGCGCGCCCGAGCGCCTGCTCCTGGGCGCGCATGACGTGGCGGAGCGCGTCGTACGCTCGATGGTGCTCGACGTAGAAGGCGTGGTCGGTGCCGGGTGCGTAGACCTGGCCGGGTGGAACGAGCCCCGGGCCCGCCGGGGCTGGCAGCCCGAGCGCTCGGAGCCCCACCAGCGCGGCCCCGGTCGCCGACGAATCGGCTGCGTCGAGCGCCATGAGCGGGACGCCAAGCACGTCGGCCAGCACCTGGGCCCAGACCGGGGTGCGGGTGATCCCGCCGGTCAGGCGGGTCACCTCGCCGGTTCCGGCCGGCGGTGGAAGCGCCTGCCAGACGTCGGCGATGCAGTGGGCAACGCCCTCCATCGCGGCCCGCGCCAGGTGGGCGCGCCCATGCCCCAGCCGCAGGCCGTAGAGCATCGCCGGGTCGTCCGGCGTCCACGAGGGGCTTCGCTCCCCGGTGAAGTAGGGCAGGACGAACGCCCCGTCGGCCCCGGGTTCGACGGCGCCGGCATCCGCGGCGAGCTGTCGGAAGCCCGCGTCGGGCGCGAGCTCCGGGTAGAGGACGCGGCGGACCCAGTCCAGGGCGAGGCCGCCGTTGTTGATCGCGCCGCCGATGAACCAGTGCCCTTCGTCAAGGACGTAGCACCACGTCCGCTCGGACGGGTCGACCCAGCGCTGGTCGACGAGATGGCGAACGGCTCCGCTCGTCCCGATCGTGATCACCGCCTGGCCGGCGCGCGTGAGCCCGGTCCCGACGTTGGCCATCGCGCCGTCGCTCCCGCCGGCGACGACCGGTAGCCCCGCCGGAAGCCCCGTCGCGGCCGCCGCGTCGCGGGCCAGGCCGCCCACGATCGCGCCGGGGGAGACGAGGGCGGGGAGCTGCTCCGGCGCGACGCGCGCCGCGCGCAGCGCGTCCGGGTCCCACGCGCAGGTCATCCCGTCGAGCAGCCCCGTCGTGGAGGCGAGGCCGATGTCGGTCGCCCAGGCGCCGGTGAGCGCGTGGAGGATCCAGTCCTTGATGCCCACGAACCGGCTGGCACGTCGCGCGACGTCCGGGGCGGCGTCGGCCCACCAGCGCAGGCGGACCGGGTGGTAGGTGGAGCGAACCGGGCAGCCCGTTCGCGCGTAGACGGCGGGGACGTCGAGCTCCGACCGGACGGTCTCCTCCACGCCGGCGGCCCGGTTGTCCGCCCAGGTCATCGCGTTCGCCAGGGGCGCGCCCCCGGCATCGACCGGGAAGCAGCTGTGCATCGCGCCGCTGAACGAGATCCCGGTCGGCGCGACCGGGGTGGCCGCGGCGACCGCGCGCAGCGTCCGGGTGACGGCCTCCCGGATGACCAGGACGTCCTGCTCGGCCCAGCCGGGCCGGGGCACGCGAAGCGGATAGGACTCGCTGGCGGCCGCGACCACGCGGCCCTCGGCGTCGAGGAGAATCGCCTTGCAGCTGGTCGTCCCGAGATCCAGGCCGATCATGCCGGGACGTCCAGCCGGTAGGCGCGCTTCGCCAGGCCGTAGGCCATCTCGTGCGCCATCTCGCGGGCGGCCACCTCGTCCACCTGGCCCCGAACGACGAGCCCGGCCAGCCAGCTCGCGGCCGCGCGGCGCCACACGTCGTGGCGGGCCGGGATCGAGGCGAACGCCCGGGTGTCGTCGTTGAAGCCGGCCGTGTTGTACAGGCCGGCCGTCTCGACCACCTGGTCCAGGTAGCGGGCGATGCCGTTGAGGCTGTCGTGGAACCACCAGGGGGGACCGAGGCGCAGGGCCGGGTAGTAGCCCGCCAGCGGCGCGAGCTCGCGTGCGTAGCAGCTCTCGTCCAGCGTGAACACGATCAGCCGGAACCGGGGGTCGTCCCCGAAGCGCGCCAGGAGCGGCCGGAGGTTGCGCGTGAACTCCGCAGCGACGGGAATGTCGGCGCCCATGTCGGGACCGAAGCGCTCGTACGCGGCCCGATCGTGGTTGCGGTACGAGCCGACATGGAGCTGCATGACGAGGCCGTCCTCGGCGCTCATGCGGGCCAGCTCGATCAGCATGTGCCCGGTGAACGCCCGGGCGTCGTCCACGGTCGCCGCGCCCCGCAGGGCACGCCCGAAGATCGCCTCCGCCTCGGTCGGGGCGAGGGGCGCGGTGAAGGCGGTTTCGACGCCGTGGTCGGTCGCCGTCGCGCCCATCGAACGGAAGAAGCCCCGCCGCTCCTCGAGCGCGGATACGAGCCCGGCGGCCGTCCCGACCTCGCGCCCGACCGCCGCCGAGAGGGCATCGAGCCGGGCTCGCCAGCCGGGTGCCAGCAGGTTGACGACGCCGTCCGGACGGAACGTCGGGCGCACGTCGCCGGCCCAGCCGCTCGCGCGGATCGCGGCGTGGTGCGCCAGCGGGTCGGCCGCGTCGTCGGTCGTGCACAGCGTCTCGATGCGCGAGCGTTCGAAGAGTGCGCGCGGCCGGTACTCGGGCCGCGCCAGCGTGTCGCTCAGCTCGTCGTAGATCGCCTGGGCATTGGCGCTGCCCAGCGGCTCGCGGACCCCGAAGACGTCATGCAGCGCGTGGGCCAGCCAGATCCCGGACGGCGTGCCCCGGAACAGGTGAAGGTTGTCGGCGAGCGCCTGCCAGATCCGCCGCTGGTCCGTCTCGACGGCCGGTCCGGCAGCGCCCTCCCCGGCGCCGGCGCGGCTCTCCCCGACGCCCGCGGCGCGTGGCCGGATCCCCAGCGACTCGAGCGCGATCCCCTGCGAGTGGAGCATCCGGAAGACGTAGTGATCCGGGATGACGAAGAGCTCGGCCGGCGTGCCGAACGTCGCGTTCTCGTCGGCGAGCAGGCGCGGATCGACGTGGCCGTGCGGGCTGATGATCGGGAGCTCCGCGATCGCCGCGTAGAGCTCGCGGGCCACGCTCCGCCGCGCGGGGTCGGACGGGAGGAATCGGTCAGCTCGCGGGAGTGGCAGCTGGGAGTTCATGAGCGCCCTCCGGACGGGCTCGATGGTAGTCGATCGGGCGTCAGGTCGGTCGCGGGCGGGAGGCCAGCGCCTCCACGAGGCTCGCTTCGGTGGGCGTGCTCCCGACCCCCAGGCGGGCCCCGACCCTGGCGGCAAGCGGCGGCTCGAGGTAGGTGGAGGCGAGCACGTCCCAGCTCTGCTCGGCGAACACGGTGGCGGGCGTCCCGTCCAGCACGACGCGACCCGCGCGCATGACCACGACCCGGCGGAACGTCTCGGCGACGAAGCGCATGTCGTGGCTGATCGTGATCACGGTCCGCCCCTCCCCGGCCAGCGCCGCCACGATCGCCCGAACCCGTGCAACACCGCGGAGGTCCTGCCCCGTGGTCGGCTCGTCGAGGACGACGATCGGGGTGCGCATCGCCAGGACGGATGCGATGGCCAGCAGCTTCCTGCGCGAGTAGCCCAGGTCGTACGGGTTCTCCCCGGCGGAGCCGGCAAGCCCGACGCTGTCGAGCGCCTCCGCGACCCGTCGGTCCAGCTCCGCACCGCGCAGCCCAAGGTTTCGCGGGCCGAAGGAGACCTCGGCACGCACCGTGCCGGCGAAGATCTGGCGGTCGGGATCCTGGAACGCGAGGCCGACGAGCCGCGCCAGCTCGGCGACGTGGCGCTTTCCGACCTCGGAGCCGTCGAGCAGGACTCGCCCCTCGTTCGGCCGGAGAAGCCCGTTGAGCTGGCGGACGAGGGTGGACTTCCCGCTCCCGTTCTGGCCGATGATCGCCAGCGTCTCGCCCGCTCCGACCACGAGGTCGATCCCGTCGAGCGCCCGGACCCCGCCGGGGTAGGTGTACGCGACCCGCTCGACCGCGATGCCGATCACGACGCGAGCTCCGCCAGGAGGCGGTCGGTGACGCCGGCGCTTCCCAGCCCGGCCGCCGCAAGCGCCGACTGGACGCGCACGCGGGGCGGCGGTTCGACGCCATGGCCGGCGAGGTCCGGGTCGCCGAGCACCTCGACGGTCGGGCCCGCTCGGACGATCACGCCGTCGTCGATGAGGATGGTGCGATCGGCCAGCCAGTCGAGGAGTGCCGTCTTGTGCTCCACGATGAGGATCGCGCTCCGGTTCTCCGCGGCCAGGCGGCGGAGCGCGTCTCCCACCAGCCGCGTCCCCTGCGGGTCGAGCTGGCTCGTCGGCTCGTCCAGGATGAGGTAGGCCGGGCGAAGGGCGAGGATCGCGGCGAGCGCCACGAGCTGCGCCTGGCCGCCGGACAGGCGGGTCGGGTCGCGGTCGGCGAGGGCGGCGATGTCGAGCGTCTCCAGGCTCGCCTCGACCCGCTCGACCACCGACGGGAGCGGAAGACCGAGGTTCCGCGGGCCGAACGCGAGCTCCTCGAACACCGTCGCGGCCGTCCCCGAGAGCTGGGCCTCCGGGTTCTGGAGAAGAATCCCGCAGCGCTGGGCCAGCTCATGCGGCCGCATCGTGATCGTCTCGCGGCCGTCGATCGTCACCGAGCCGCTCAGCGAGCCCGCGACGACGACCGGCGCCAGCCCTGACGCCACGAGGCAGAGCGTGCTCTTGCCCGCCTCGTTCGGCCCGACGACCCCGATCACGCTCCCCGGCGCCAGCTCGAGGTCCACGCCGTCGAGCGCGTTTCGACGCGCACCGGCGTAGCGGTAGGTCGCGCCAGTCAGACGCAGCGTCATGGCCGCGGCATCACGGCAGCGGGAACCTGCCCGCGATCGACGCGGCAACGGCGACGAGCGAGCCGACACCCACCAGCCAGCGAAGCGCGCGCTGCGCGCCGTCGTCCGGGAGCACCCGCATGACCGTGCGCCGGGCCGGGGCGGAGAACGCCCGGGCCTCGAGCGCGACCGTCCTCTCCTCGACCTCCGAGAGCACGCCGAACACCATCGGGCCGGCCAGCGGCAGGATTCCGCGGATCCGCCGTCGAACGGAGCCCTCGGTGTCGAGGCCGCGCGCCCGCTGGGCCTCGACGATCTCCGTCACGCGGGACGCCATCGCGGGGACCGTGCCGATCGCGGATCCGATGATGAAGGTCAGCCGCCGGCCCGCGCCGCGACGCTCCAGGTCCGCCAGAAAGTCGTCGGTCGCCGTCGTCAGGCTGAACAGGGCGACGCTGAGCGCGAACGCGACGACGCGCAGGGTCGCCTGGAACGCCACGGTCACGCCCGTGCCGGTGGCCGCCAACGGGCCGACCCGCAGGACCACGTCCTTGGCACCCGGGTAGAGGAACGTGTTGACGAGCAGGATCGACACGACGATCGGGATCGTGGCGAGGACGAACCGGCGCAGCGACCGCCCGACCCTCGCGTACAGCGCGAGGGCGGCCGTCAGGACGAGCACCGCCAGCGGGCCCGTCCAGCCCCGTACGCCGAACGCGACGGCCGCGCTGGCGATCGCGATGACGAACCTGGTGAGCGGGTTCAGCGAGCGATATGGACCGGCGGGGACCCGGAGGACGTAGGCGGGGACGCTGGCGGCGCCACGGGCGGCGGCACTGGCGGCGGCGCTCTCCGGATCGGTGATCGACGAGAGGGACGCGTCGTCAGTCGGCACGGTTCCTGGTGAGCCGCTCGCCCAGCGGGAATCGGGCGAGGAGCCTCGGGGAAAGCCCGCTGAGGATGATGAACACGACGAAGCTCGTGATCGTCTTGTCGATCGGGTCGCTGAACAGGCCCTGGCCGAGCGACGCGTGGA
>CAZKXK010000152.1:525-5957 GCA_964556585.1 uncultured Anaerolineaceae bacterium | reverse complement strand
TCATCCACTGCGTGTACGCGTTCCACGGTTCCATGTCCGGCATGGGGGCGCCTTCGGATGGCGCCATCTCGGGCCCGTAGATGAGGAGCATGTAGCGCATCGTGGTCTCCTTCTCGGCCGGGCAGGAAACGGCACGCACAGGTCCTGCCACTCGCGACGACCGCGGGGTCTTCTGCTGACACGACGAACGGCGCCGGCGCGGATCGACAGCGTGGGCGTCATCTTCGCCGAATCCCGGCCGCCTGCCCCGAGCGGGCCGCGCCGTGGTCCTCCCGCTCAGGCGCCTGGTTCGTGCTATCGGCCCGCGGCCGGCGGAGACCGGAGGGCGGGTATGCGGCGCCACGCGCGCCACGCCGGCGCCCCCGAAGGCCACGCCACGCGCGCCATCTCGACAGCACCCCGTATGCTCGGGCGCATGGCTCCCCGCAGCGAGGTCATCCACGTCGCCGGGCGCGACGTGACGGTGACGAACCCGGACAAGATCTTCTTCGCGGGCGCGGGCGGCGACGAAAAGGCCGGCGACGTGGAATCCGCGGCCCCGGTCACGAAGCTCGACCTCGTCCGCTACTACCTCGCGGTCGCGGACGGCGCGCTTCGCGGGGCCGGCGGCCGGCCGATGGCGCTCAAGCGGTACCCGAACGGCGCGGCCGGCCCGTTCTTCTTCCAGAAGCGCGCCCCGGCGTCGCGGCCGGCGTGGATCCCGACCGTGACGCTCAGCTTCCCGAGCGGGCGGACCGCAGACGAGGTGGTGATCGACGATCCCGCCCAGCTGGCCTGGGTGATCAACCTGGGCTGCGTCGATCTCAATCCGCACCCCGTGCGGGCGGACGACCTCGATCACCCCGACGAGCTCCGGGTCGACCTCGACCCGGTCCCGGGCGTCCCCTGGGACGACATCCGGCGGGTTGCGCTCGTCGTGCGGGATTCGCTCGCCGACGTCGGCCTCGTGGGCTGGCCGAAGACCTCGGGGAATCGCGGCATCCACGTCAACGTCCGGATCGAGCGCCGCTGGACCTTCCCCGAGGTTCGGCGGGCTGCCCTCGCACTCGCCCGCGACGTGGAGCAGCGCGTGCCCGACCTGGCGACCAGCCGCTGGTGGAAGGAAGAGCGCCACGGCGTCTTCATCGACTACAACCAGAACGCGAAGGACCGCACCGTCGCGAGCGCGTACTCGGTGCGTCCGCGCCCCGACGCCCGGGTGTCGACCCCGCTGACCTGGGACGAGGTGCCGGACGTCGACGCTGCAGCGTTCACGGTCCGGACGGTCCCGGAACGGTTCGCTCGGTCCGGCGACCCCCACGCCGCCATCGACGACCACGCCGGAAGCCTCGACGCCCTGCTCGAGCTGTCCGCGCGCCACGAAGCGCAGGGCCTGGGCGACGCGCCCTGGCCGCCGAACTACGCGAAGACGCTCGACGAGCCGCCCCGCGTCGCACCCTCGAAACGGCGAATGCCGTCCAAGCCGCTCATCGAGATCGGGCGTGCGGCGACCCAGGCGGAGGCGATGGCCGGGCTGGCCCGCTGGAAGGAGCGCCATCCGGACGCGTGGCCGCACCTCGCCCCGGCCGACGTGCTCGTCGACGCGATGCGCGGCCGATCCACGACCTGGACCCGGATCCGCCTCAACCTCGAGCACGTCCCGCCCGGCCTGCGACCGCCGCAGGAGGCGCTCGATCCCGACTACGACCCCTGGTCGGGCGTGGAGTGGCCGGGAAAGCCATCCGGCTGAGCCGCGCCGCCCGCGCACCGCGCCGCCCGCACGGCGCGGCGCCACCCTCAATCATCGGCCGCGACGGCCGGCGCCACGACGCGGCCCCCATCATCGGCCGCTGCGAACCGCGCCGGACGAGCGCCCGTGCGGATCCGGCGCCGGGCTGGTCTCCGGTCCGGGTCGGGTCGGGCCGGTCTCGGGACGCTACCTGCGCCGGAAGTGCGTCCCCCCGGTGACGCATGCGAAGAGCGTGAACCAGTAGCCGACGAACACGAGGGCCACGATCAGGACGAAGACCGCCCCGCCCGCCCCCGTAGAGCTCACCGTGTCGGCGGCGCGCAGGGCGCCCAGCGACCCGAACAGGATCAGCGTCATGAACAGGCCGCCGAATAGGCCGACCACCGTCCCCAGGGCACGTCCCCAGCTCCGCCGCAGGAACATCCCGAGCGAGGACAGGATCTCGAGCAGGGCCCACACGAGCATGACGGCCCCGACCGCGATCAGGGCACCCCCGACCGCATCCCCGAGGCCGGAGAACTGGTCGCTGTTCAGGTAGTCACTGACCCTGCTGCCCCCGACCACGAATCCCACCGCCGGCACGAGCGTCAGGACGCCGGCCACCAGCATGAACAGCGCGGCGACAACAACCCGGAGCATGGTGTGGCCCGGAGCCTGCACCTGGGCCGGCTGCACCCAGCCCTGGGTGGGCGCCGGCTGGCCCCAGCCTTGCTGGGCGGGTGCGGGCTGGCCCCAGGCAGGTTGTGGAGGAACCGGTGCGGTGGGCATGGCGACCGGTGGCGGCGGTGCCGGCTGGCCCCAACCCGGCCCGGCCGGGCCGGGTGCCGTGGGCATGGCGGCCGGTGACGGCGGCGGTGGTGGTGGTGGCGGTGCCTGGTCGGCTCCCCCGGCCATCGGAGACTGCTGCTCGGTCACGATCCCCCTCCTGCGTGCGCTGACGTGTGCGACGCGCACTGTAGCAAGGCGTTCGGGCCGAGGGAAGGGGTCAGGGCGCAGAAGTCTGCAAAGGGGACGCGGCTGGGGACGCGCCAGCCGATGCGCCCGGCGACGCGCCCGGCGACGCGCCCGGCGTCGCGCGCGGGTAGAGCGCGTCGACGAGGTATCGGACCACGTCGTCACCCGTGAAGAGATCGCGGTTGAAGACGACGGCCACGCTGACGTGCTGCTTGGGCAGCCAGCGGATGGAAGCCCGGGTCCCGTCCAGCGCGCCCGTGTGCCCGTAGGCCACGAAACGGCCGTCGATCTTGACGCGCGACACGCCCAGGCCGTAGGCCAGCGCGGCGTAGGCCTGGATCTCCGGGTCGAACGTCAGCATCTCGGCCATCGAGGCCGGGCTGAGGACGTCCCCGCCATAGAGCGCCTTCGCCCAGCGGGCGAGATCGCCCGACGTGGACGCGATCGATCCAGCCGAGAAGGCGGCCGTGACCACCGAGGTGAACGGCACGAACGGGCTGCCGTCGCTCAGGTCGCGGGGCAGGATCTTTCCGCCGTACCCGACGAACATCACGTTCGCGTGGGCCGGTGGCACGGCCGGCGTCCCCACCCCCTGGACGTAGGTCGAGGCGAGCCCGAGCGGCACGAGGAAGTCCTGCCGGATCTGCTGCGCCCACGGAGCGCCGCCCGCGCGCTCCGCCACGAGTCCCAGCAGGACGTAGTTCGTGTTCGAGTACCCCCAGCCCTTGCCCGGCGCGAACGCGGGCTTCGCGACGTAGGGCAGGACCGTCTCCGGTGTCCAGACATGCCGTTTCGCCTTGTTCAGGACCGCGTCGAACTTCGGGTTCTGGAAGAAGTCGGCGAGTCCGCTCGTGTGCTGGAGCAGCATCCGCAGCGTGATCCGGGCCGCGTTCGGGTAGTTGGGGAGCCAGCGTGACAGGCGGTCGTCGATGGTCAGCCGGCCCTGCTCGGCGAGCCGCAGGATCAAGGCCGCCGTGAACGTCTTCGTCACGCTCGCGATCGCGAAGGGCGTCTGCGGCGTCACCTGCGTGTTTGTGGCGACCACCGCGTCCCCGGCGACACAGGTCCAGGTGCGGCCATCGGCGAGGATCACCGTGGCGGCCACGCCCGGGATGACCATCGACTTCCGGGCCGCCTCGAGCGCGCGCTGGAGGACCGCGGCCGTCGCGGCGTCGACCGGCGGCGCGGGCGGCGGGGCCACGATCGCGACCGGCGACGCCACGGGCGCAGGCGACGGCCCGCCCGAAGCGACGGAAGCGGCGGACGGCAGGGCCGCGCCACCTCCCGCCTGCGATGTGCCTGCACCGCTGCTCGCCGGCGAAGTGAGCGTCGAGCCAGGAATGCCGGCCCAACCCGGTGTCGCCGAGACCGCCGCCACGGCCCCGCTTCCAGGCGAGGGCAGACCGCCCGGCATCATCGCGAGGACACCGGCCAGTCCCGCGCCGGCGAGGAGCAGCGCGAGCGCGGTGCCGGCCACGAGCCGCCACCGGCTGCGCCGGCGGCGCGCCTGCATCGCCCGCGCTCGCGTCATCGGCCGCCCGGCTCGCGCCCGAGGCCGCCCGGCTCGCGCCCGAAGATCTGGGCCAGCTCGTACGGGGGCGTCGTCTCCATCTGGTCATAGCGGCAGTCCGCCGGAAGGCGGTCGGGACGCCAGCGGACGAGGCGCGTCGCGTGCCGGAAGCGGTCGCCCTGCAGGTGATCGTAGGCGACCTCGGCGACCCGCTCCACGCGGAGAGGCTCCCACGACAGGTCCTTGCCCCGGTTCCAGCGGGACGTGGCGCCCGGCATCCGGCGCCCGTAGGCGGCCTCCGCCAGCTCCGGCGTCGCCCAGTCACGCCAGGGGTGGCCGTCCAGGGCCCCCTCCCGGAGCGGCGTCAGCTCCGCGACGAGCTCGCGACGGAACGCGGCGGTGAACCCGCTGGCCACGCCGGCGTGGTGGAGCGTGCCCGCATCGTCGTGCAGCCCGAGGATCAACGAGCCGACCCCGATGCCCGACTCGTCCTTGTGCCAGCGGAACCCGGCAACGGCCACGTCGGCGGTCCGGGCGTGCTTCAGCTTCACCCACCCGCGCTTCCCGGGCTGATACGGTCCGTCGAGCCGCTTCGCGATCACGCCGTCCAGGCCGGCGCCCTCGAAGCGGTCGAACCAGTCGCGGGCAATCGCCGGGTCCCGCGTCAGCGGCGTGACGCGCACGGCCGGCACATCGGGCCGGATGCCCTGCGCCAGGGCGACCCGGCGCTCGCCGAATGCCCGCGCGCGCAGGTCGTCGTCACCGAGCGCCAGCAGGTCCCACGCCACGAAGCTCGCCGGTGTCGTGGCGGCCAGCAGGCGGATGCGCGATTCGGCCGGATGAATCCGGAGCAGGAGTGCGTCGAAGTCCAGCCCGCGCGGCCCGGCGATCACCACCTCGCCGTCCACCACGGCGCGCGGTGGCAGCGCCGCCAGGAGCGGAGCGAGCAGCTCCGGGAAGTAGCGCTCGAGGGGGCGCAGGTCGCGGCTCTGCAGCACGAGCTGGTCGCCGTCACGGAAGACGATGCAGCGGAAGCCGTCCCACTTGGGCTCGTAGGCCCACCCGTCGCCCTCCGGAAGCGCCGCGAGCGGGGCGGCGAGCATCGGCTCGAGCGGCGGCTGGAACGGGAGGTTCATCGCCGGATTATGGGACGAGCCGACGGGAAGGGCTCCGCCTGCCGGGAGCCACCGCCGTGGCCGGGCGATCCGCCGCCGGGTGCCGGCCGCGCCAACCGGCCGT
>CAZKXK010000152.1:0-515 GCA_964556585.1 uncultured Anaerolineaceae bacterium | reverse complement strand
CAGGTCATCCGATACAAACCGCTTCGGGACAAACCGTCCGCCGGGGGCACCGCCACGGCCGGCCGGTCCGCCACCGGGTGAAGACCGCGCGGAGCGGCCGTTCAGGCGGGCTCGTACGGCAGGTACTCCGGCCACCACATCGCCTGGTCCACCGCTGCCTCGGCGTGCGCGCGCCCCTCGTCCCCCGCGGGCAGGGGAACACCGTTCAGCGTGCCGAACGAGCAGAGCACCGCCACGGCGATCTCCCGGGAGACGGCCCGGAGATCGCCGATCGACGGGTAGAGCGCCCCCTCCGCAAGACGCTCGTCCGACACGCGAGCGGCAAGCGTGCGGGCGGCCACCAGGAACTGCGCGTCGGAGACCGTGCGCGCCCCGGCGATGATCGCGGCGAGCCCCACGCCGGGGAAGATGAACGCGTTGTTGGCCTGCCCGATCTGGCGCGTCGTTCCGTCCACCACCACCGGGTCGAATGGGCTGCCGGTCGCGACGAGCGCGTGGCCATCCGTCCACGCGAG
>CAZKXK010000151.1:0-6042 GCA_964556585.1 uncultured Anaerolineaceae bacterium | reverse complement strand
CGGAGGCGCGGCCGGAAGCCGGGACGGGGGCCGCGTCGGAGGCGCGGCCGGAAACCGGGTCGGGGGCCGCGTCGGAGGCGCGGCCGGAAACCGGGTCGGGGGCCGATCGGGGCACCGGGAGCGACGACGCATGAGCCGCCCGGCGACGCCCGATGCGCTGCGCGGCGGCGACGGCCGGCCGTCCTCGCCGCTGGCGCGGATCGCCTCCGCGCTCGAGATGGAGCTGCGCCTCACCGGCCGCCGCCTCGAGAACCTCTTCGTCACGCTCGTGCTGCCGGTCGTCCTGCTCCTCTTCTTCGGGTCGGTGGACATCCTCCCGGCCGCGGCGACGGCAACGCCGGGTTCACGCCCGATCGACGCGGTCCTCCCGGCGATCCTCGCCACCGCGATCGTCGCCGCCGGCCTGGTCAACCTGGGCATCTCGACCGGCTTCGAGCGTTCCTATGGCGTCCTCAAGCGCCTGGGAGGATCACCGCTCACGCGCGGCCAGCTCCTCGTCGCGAAGATCGCCACGATCGTGGTCGTGGAGGTGGTGCAGGCGGTCCTCCTGATCGGGCTGGCGATCGCCGCCTTCGGCTGGCGGCCCGCTGCGGGCTGGGATCCGCTGACCGTGGCAGTGGCCATCGCGCTCGGAACCGGCGCCTTCAGCGCGCTCGGCCTGCTGCTGGCCGGGACGCTCCGCGCGGAGGCGACCATGGCGCTCACCAACGCGCTCTTCCTGCTTGCGCTCCTGCTCGGAGGGCTCCTCGTGCCGGCGCACCAGCTGCCGGGGGTCCTCGGCGCGTTCGCCTCGCTCCTCCCGTCCGCTGCGCTCGCGGACTCGCTCCGAATCGGCCTCGGCAGCAGCACCGGCGACGTCGTGGGGCCGCTCCTGCTCCTCGGCGCCTGGGCGGCCGGCGCGTCGGCCCTCACGGCGCGCACGTTCCGCTGGGAGTAGGGCCTCCACGCTGCGGTCGTCCGCTGCGCCCGCCGGCGTCGCTGCGCGTTCGGCGGTGCTCGACCCGGCGCCCTGGCGCGGCCAGCGGTGCTCGACCCGCCGCCGTTGCGACTACCGGGTGCGGGGGAAGCCCAGGTCGACCGAGGAGGTGCCCGGGTCCGGCCAGCGCGACGTGACCACCTTCGCCCGCGTGTAGAACTGGATGCCCTCAGGACCGTACATGTGGAGATCACCGAACAGCGACGCCTTCCAGCCTCCGAAGCTGTAATAGGCGACCGGGACCGGGATCGGCACGTTGATCCCGACCATCCCCGCGTTGACCTCGAACTGGAAGCGCCGTCCGGCGCCGCCGTCGCGGGTGAAGATCGCAGCCCCGTTTCCGTACGGATTCGCGTTGATGAGGCGAACCCCTTCCTCGTAGGTCCGAACCCGGATCACCGTGAGGACCGGGCCGAAGATCTCGTCGCGGTAGCAGTCCATGCCCGTGTCGACGTGGTCGATCAGGCTGGCACCCAGGAAGAAGCCGACGCCGGCGCGATGGAGCGGATGCTCGCGCCCGTCCGCGATGACGGTGGCGCCCTGCGCCGGCGCCGACTCCAGGTAGGAGGCGACCTTCTCCATGTGCTGGCGCGTGACGAGCGGGCCCATCTGCGACGCGGGATCGGTGCCGGGGCCCACGGTGACCCGGGGCAACCGGGCGCGGATCGCCTCGATGAGCGGGTCCGCGACGTCGCCGACCGCGACGATCGTCGCGATCGCCATGCAGCGCTCGCCCGCGGAGCCGTATCCCGCCGAGACCGCTGCGTCGGCGGCCATGTCGATGTCCGCGTCCGGCAGGACCAGCATGTGGTTCTTCGCCCCGCCCAGCGCCTGGACGCGCTTGCCGTTCCTCGTGGCGGTCTCGTAGATGTGCCGCGCGATCGGCGTGCTGCCGACGAAGCTGACCGCGGCGATGGCGGGGTGCTCCAGGAGCCGGTCGACGGCCACCCGGTCGCCCTGGACCACGGTGAAGACGCCCGGTGGGACGCCCGCCTCCGCGAGCAGCTCGGCCATGAGCAGGGCTGCGGACGGGTCCTTCTCCGAGGGCTTCAGGATGAACGTGTTGCCGCAGGCGATGGCGTTGCCGAACATCCACATCGGGACCATGGCCGGGAAGTTGAACGGCGTGATCCCGGCGACCACGCCGAGCGGCTGGCGGACCTGGTAGACGTCCACCCCGGTGGAGGCCTGCTCGGAGAAGCCGCCCTTGATCAGGGTGGGGATCCCGCAGGCGAACTCCAGGTTCTCCAGGCCGCGCGCGATCTCGCCGAGCGCATCCGAGGTGACCTTGCCATGCTCGGCCGTCAGGTGCGCCGCCAGCTCCGTCCGGTGCGCCTCCACGAGGTTGCGGACCCGGAACAGGATCTCGGTGCGCCTCGAGAGCGAGGTGGCCCGCCACGCGGGGAAGGCTGCGGCTGCCGACGCGACCGCTGCGTCGACCTCGTCGACCGACGCGAAGTCAACCGTCCGGGCGATCGTTCCGAGGGCAGGGTCGTAAACGGGCCCGAAGCGCCCCGACGCGCCGGCCACGCGCGCTCCGTCGATCCAGTGGTGCACCCGGTCCAGGCCCACGCCGGTTTCCGTTCGCGGCTCGCCAACCTGTGTCATTCGAAACCTCGATCCTGCCGGCCACCCCGGTCGGCCCGGCGCCGACGCGCGGACCAAAGGGAGGATACCGCGGGGTCGCCCGACGGCAGCTTCCTGCGGAAGCCCCAGACGGTCGCCAGCATAGGGCCCGCGGCAGTCGGCCCGCGGCGTCCGGTGGGCCAACTCCCGGAATCACGAACCCCGGCGGGCGGGCCGGGGTTCGCTGGTGGATTCGATGTTGGTTGCGGGGAAGGGATTCGAACCCTTGACCTTCGGGTTATGAGCCCGACGAGCTGCCGCTGCTCCACCCCGCCCCGGTACTATACACATCCGAGGCGGGACGGTCAAAGACGTGTCCACGCATCCGGGCGTTCTCGCCCGCTGCAGTCGTCCCGCACCACCGTCACGGAGGCTCGACCCGATGCCAACAGCCGGCCCGCCGGACGACCTCCTCGCCGCCGCGCTCGCGGCTCGGGAGCGGACCTACTCGCCGTATTCGGGCTACGCCGTTGGCGCGGCCCTGCGTGACGAGCACGGCCGGGTCCACGCGGCAACGAACGTGGAGAACGCCGCCTACCCCCAGGGCCAGTGCGCGGAAGCGTCCGCGATCGGCATGCTGATCGCAGCGGGCGGTCGTCGAATCGTCGAGGCCCTCGTGGTCGCCGATCCGGCGGCCGGGCTCCCTACCCCATGCGGCGCCTGCCGGCAGCGGCTCCGCGAGTTCATGCCGCTCGATGGGCTGGTCCACCTTGCCGGGCTGGACGGGGTCATCCGCAGCGTGACGCTCGGGGAGCTGCTCCCGCTCAGCTTCGGGCCCGAGTTCCTGCTCCAGGAGACACCGCGATGAGCCTGCCCGACGCGGGTAACCCCGGCCTCCCCGGCGACGCGGGCGACCCGGGCGACCCCGGCCTGCCCGGCAACCCCGCCGCTGTCGCCGCGCTGCTCAGGGAACGGGCGGGAGGACGCACCCCCCGGCTCGGCATCGTGCTGGGATCGGGCCTCGGCGGGCTCGCCGACGTCCTCGAAGAGGCGGTCGCCGTCCCATACGCGGAGATCCCGGGCTTCCCGACATCGACCGTGGCGGGCCACGCCGGGCGGTTCCTGGTCGGCGAGCTGGAGGGGACGACCGTCGCCTGCATGCAGGGTCGGTTCCACCTCTACGAGGGCCTCCCGCCCACGGTGATCCGGCTCCCGATCCGGACGTTCGCCGCGCTCGGCGTGGAGGCGCTCCTGCTGACGAACGCGGCCGGCTCCCTCCATCCCGAGGCGGGACCTGGGAGCCTGATGCTGATCACGGATCACCTCAACCTCATGGGGTCGAACCCACTCGTCGGGCCGAACGACGACGCCTGGGGCGAGCGGTTCACGGGCCTCGAGGACGCGTACGACCCGGCGCTCCGCGGCCGGCTGCTGGGACTGGCAGCGGGGCTGGGCATCCACCTCCACGAGGGCGTCTACTGCGCGCTCCTCGGCCCGGTCTTCGAGACGCCCGCGGAGATTCGCGCCTACCGAGCCCTGGGCGCCGACGCGGTCGGCATGTCCACCGTGCCCGAAGTGATCGTCGCGCGCCACGCCGGGCTCCGGGTCGCCGCGATCAGCGCGATCACCAACCTCGCCGTGGGGATGAGCACGGTGCCGGTCGACCACGCCCAGACGCTCCGCGGCGCGGCGATCGCGGCGGCGGACCTGACCCGCCTGGTCCGGGCCTTCGCCGGCTCGTTCGCGACCCGACCGGCGCCGGGGGGCTAGCAGATGCTTCCGCAGGAGATCATCCGCGCCAAGCGCGATGGCCGCGCCCTCACGGACCAGGAGATCGCGTTCTTCGTCGCCGGGATCACCGACGGCTCGATCAGCGAGGGGCAGGCGGCGGCCTTCGCGATGGCCGTCTTCTTCCGGGGGATGACACGCCCGGAAGTCATTGCCCTGACTCGCGGCATGCGGGATTCCGGCACGGTGCTCGACTGGTCCAACGCTGACCTGCCCGGCCCCGCGCTCGACAAGCACAGCACCGGCGGCGTCGGCGACAAGGTGTCGCTCATGCTGGCGCCGATCGTGGCCGCGTGCGGCGGCGCCGTCCCGATGATCTCGGGGCGGGGGCTGGGTCACTCCGGCGGCACGCTCGACAAGATGGACGCGATCGCCGGCTACACCACCGCGCCCGACAGCGCCACCTTCCGGCGGGTCGTCCGCGAGGTCGGCTGCGCGATCATCGGCCAGACCTCGGACCTTGCTCCCGCAGACCGTCGCCTCTACGCGATCCGCGACGTCACGGCCACGGTGGAGAGCATCCCGCTCATCACCTCGTCGATCCTGTCGAAGAAGCTGGCGGCCGGTCTTCACGGGCTGGCCATGGACGTCAAGTTCGGCAGCGGGGCCTTCATGGCCACGGCCGAGGACGGGCGCTCCCTGGCCGAGAGCATCGTGGCGGTAGCCGACGGAGCCGGGTGCCGGACGACCGCGCTCCTGACGGACATGAACCAGGTCCTCGGCCGTACGGCCGGCAACGCGGTCGAGGTCCGCGAGGCGATCGCCTACCTGGCCGGCGAAGGCGGACCGGGCGGGCCCGGCGGCCACGAGCCCCGCCAGCACGAGGTGACGATGGCGCTGTCCGCCGAGCTGCTCGTGACCGGTGGCCTGTTCGCGGACGTGGCCGCGGCGCGGGCTGCCTGTGAGCGGGCGCTGTCGTCGGGAGAGGCGGCGGACCGCTTCGCCCGGATGGTCGCCGCGCTTGGCGGGCCCGCGGACCTGGTGGAGCATGCCGATCTCCACCTGCCACTCCCCGGGGTGACGGTGCCGGTCCTCCCCGCGCGCAGCGGCTTCATCGTCGCCGAGGACGCTCGGGCCATCGGCCTCGCGATCGTCGGGATGGGCGGCGGGCGAATCCGCGCGGACCAGCGGATCGACCACGCCGTGGGCTTCACGCAGGTTGCGCCGATCGGCGCCGAGGTTGGCCCGGACCGGCCGCTCTGCTTCGTCCACGCCCGCGCCGCGTCGCAGGCCCATGACGCCCCCACCCAGGTCCGGTCCGCGATCACGATCGGTGAACTCAGACAAGGAGCTGAAAGCGTCCGACACCGCGGTGACGAGGTGCAAGCCCGCGTACTGGACCGATGGTTGAACGCGGTCACTAGCAAGTTCGGAAACTCGATTCTTCCCTTCGACGAAGAGATTGCCGAGATTTGGGGGCGCCTTCGTGTTCCTAACCCGGAGAATCCGCTCGATAAGCAGATCGCTGCAACGGCACTGATTAACGACTTGACGGTTGTGACACGCAACGTTTCCCACTTCCTCCCAACTGGGGTTCAGGTACTGAATCCCTTTGTCTAGGGTTGAGAGTTCTTGCGAGGAGGAAGCCGAGTCCGCAAGCGTGCCCGAAGCGCAGCCCTAGGCCGAATATTCGCAAAAGCCAGTTCGTACACGTTCGATGGCACGTGCGTCCTCAGGTAATCGAGAAACGTGGTCGGCGTGCCGCCGTTACG
>CAZKXK010000150.1:0-6063 GCA_964556585.1 uncultured Anaerolineaceae bacterium | reverse complement strand
CGCTGGATCAGGACCTCGGTCCGGGTGTCGACCGAGCTCGTCGCCTCGTCGAGGATCAGGATCCGCGGGTCGGCGAGGAATGCGCGCGCGATCGTGAGGAGCTGCTTCTCGCCGGCGGAGACGATCGTCGCGTCGTCGTCGAGGATGGTGTCGTAGCCCCCTGGCAGCGTCCGCACGAAGTGGTCGACGTGGGCAGCCTCGGCGGCCCGCATGATCTCCTCCTCGGTCGCGTCCAGGCGCCCGTAGGCGATGTTCTCCCGGATCGTGCCCTGGAAGAGCCAGGCGTCCTGGAGGACCATCCCGAACGTCCGTCGAAGGTCGTCGCGGGTCATCTCCTTGACATCGACCCCGTCCACGGTGATCCGACCGCCGTCGATCTCGTAGAAGCGCATGAGCAGGTTCACGAGGGTCGTCTTGCCGGCGCCGGTCGGGCCCACGATCGCGATGGTGTGGCCCTCGTCGGCGACGAGGTTCAGGTCCTCGATGAGCGGCACGTCGGGCAGGTAGCGGAACGAGACGTCATCGAGGACGACGCGGCCGGCTCCCTCGTGCGACGGTCGAGCCGTGGCAACGTCGGGGGTCTCCTCCCCCTCGTCGAGGAGCTCGAAGACGCGCTCGGCGGATGCGACCGCGGACTGCAGCACGTTCATGATGCTGGCCGTCTGGACGATCGGCATGGTGAACTGGCGGGAGTACTGGATGAACGCCTGGACGTCGCCGAGGGACATCGTCCCGGATGCGACCCGCACGCCGCCGATGACGCAGATCGCGACGTAGTTCAGGTTCGAGATGATGTTCATCGCCGGCTGGATGGTGCCGGAGATGAACTGGGCCTTGTAGGAGGCCTGGAAGAGGGCCTCGTTCTCCACCTCGAACTTGTCGATCGCCTCCTGCTGACGCCCGAACGCCTTCACGATGGCGTGGCCGGTGTGCATCTCCTCGACGTGGCCGTTGAGCGTGCCCGTCCGCTCCCACTGCCTGGCGAACTGCTTCTGGGACCGGCTCGCGATCAGGATGGTCACCACCAGCGCGGCGGGCACGACGAGCAGGGAGATCACCGCCAGGAGCGGGCTGATCGAGAACATCATGATCAGCACGCCAATGACCGTGAACACCGAGGTGATCAGCTGGGTGAGGCTCTGCTGGAGCGTCTGGGAGATGTTGTCGATGTCGTTGGTGACGCGGCTCAGGATGTCGCCCCGCGACTCGCGGTCGAAGTAGGCGAGCGGCACGCGGCCGAGCTTCTCGTCGACGCGCCGTCGAAGCCGATACACGGTGCGCTGGGTCACGCCGGCCATCAGGTAGGCCTGGGCCCACGAGAAGACCGAGCTGACCGCGTAGATGGCCACCACCGTGAGGAGGACGCCGGCGAGGGCGCCGAAATCCACGCCCACGCCGGGCGTCACGTTCATGCTGGACAGCATCTCCGCCAGGTTCGTCTGGCCCGATGCACGGAGGCCGGCGACCGCCTGGGCCTTGGTCACCCCGGCCGGCAGCTGCTTGCCGACCACGCCGTTGAACAGGAGGTTCGTGGCGTTGCCCAGGATCTTCGGGCCGAGGATCGCGAGCGTCACGCTCACGATCGCGAGGAGCATCACGGCGATGACGAGCCGCCGCTCCGGCCGGAGCTCACCCAGCAGGCGCCGGAACGAGCCCCGGAAGTTCTTCGGCTTGGCGACCGGCATGGCGGCGAAGCCCATCGGCCCGCCACGGCCGGGGCCGCCGCTCCGCGCCGGGGGCCGGCCGGCGGCGGCGCCGCCCATGTGCGGCCCGCTCATGCGACCTCCTCCTCGGAGAGCTGGGAGTACACGATCTCGCGGTAGGTCTCGCAGGTCTGCATGAGCTCGTCGTGCGTGCCGATGCCGACCACGCCGCCGGTGTCCAGGACGACGATCCGGTCCGCATGGAGGATGGTCCCGACGCGTTGGGCCACGATGAGGACGGTGGCGTCCGCCAGGTTCTCGATCAGCGCCGCGCGCAGGCGGGCGTCCGTCCGGAAGTCGAGCGCCGAGAAGCTGTCGTCGAAGACGTAGACGTCGGGCTTCTTGACCAGGGCGCGCGCGATCGCGAGGCGCTGGCGCTGCCCGCCGGAGACGTTGGTGCCGCCCTGGGTGATCGGGGCCTCGAGCCCCCCTTCCATCTCCTCCACGAAGTCCTTGCCCTGCGCAATCTCCAGGGCGCGCCAGAGGTCCGCGTCGGTGGCGGTCTCGTCGCCGTAGCGCAGGTTGCTGGCGACCGTGCCGCTGAACAGGAATGCCTTCTGGGGAATGAGCCCGATCCGGCCCCAGAGGTCGGCCCGGTCCATCTCGCGCACGTCGATCCCGTCGACGAGCACCGACCCGCCGCTCACGTCGTAGAAGCGCGGCAGCAGGTTGACGAGCGTGGACTTTCCGCTGCCGGTGCTGCCCACGATCGCGGTGGTCTCGCCCGGGCCCGCCATGAACGAGATCCGGCGCAGGACCGGTTCCTCGGCACCCGGGTAACGGAAGTCGACCTCGCGAAACTCGATGGTGCCGCCGCGCGGCGGGCTGACCGGGTCGGCCGGATCGTGGATGGACGGCTCTGTGTCCAGCACCTGCCGGATTCGGTCGCTCGAGACGGCGGCCCGCGGGACGATCACGAACATGAAGGTCGCCATCATGATCGCGAACAGGATCTGGATGATGTACTGGAGGAACGCGGTCAGGTTGCCGATCGGCATCTGGCCGCTGTCGACCCGGATGCTGCCGAACCACAGCACAGCCACCGTCGACAGGTTCATGATCGCCATGAGGGCCGGCATCATCAGGGCGAAGAGCCGGTTGACCGAGAGGGCGGTCCCGAACAGGTCCTCGTTCGCCGCGTCGAAGCGCTGCTCCTCGTAGTCCGTCCGCACGAATGCCCGGATCACCCGGACCCCGGAGAGCGTCTCGCGCATCACCAGGTTGATCCGGTCGATCTTGGTCTGCATCGCCCGGAACAGCGGCATGGCCCGGCGGACCAGGCTGCCGATGATCAGGGCCATGAGCGGGACGATCACCAGGAGGATCGAGGTGAGCGGCACGTCCTGGCGCAGGGCCATGATCACGCCGCCGACCAGCATGATCGGTGCCGACACCATCACGGTCAGGCCGATCAGCACGACCATCTGGACCTGCTGGACGTCGTTCGTGTTGCGGGTGATCAGCGAGGCCGCCCCGAAATGGTTGACCTCGACCTGGGAGAACGCCTGCACCTGCCCGAAGATGGCCGCCCGGAGGTCACGCCCGAAGGCCATCGACACCTTGGCCGCCCAGTAGACGGCGATGATCGAGACGACCCCGAGCGCAGCGGTCACGGCGAGCATCACGCCGCCGGTCTGCATGATGTAGCCCGTGTCCCCCTTCGAGACGCCGTTGTTGATGATGTCGGCGTACAGCTCCGGCAGGTACAGGTTGGCCAGCGACTGGACCAGCAGCAGCGACACCACCAGGATCAGCGCCCGCCGATACGGGCGCAGGTAGCGAACGAGCAGCCGGGTCATCGCGCGCCCTCCGAAGACCTGTCCGCGATCAGGCAGACCAGGCGATGAAACTCCTCGAGTTCGTCGGGCGTCAGCACGTCCAGCGCGCGACGCGCCATCTCATTGCGCTGGCCCGACATCTCGTCGATGAGGCCGCGGCCGACGTCAGTCAGCACACAGTCCACGATCCTCCGGTCGTCGGTGCGGTGCTGGCGGACCACGAGGCCGTGCCGCTCCAGGCGGTCGACGATGCCCGATGCGGAGGCCACCGACACGCCCAGGATCTCCGCGATCCGGCCCATCGGCAGGGGCGCCTCATGGGCGATGAGGAAAAGCGTCCGGACCTGCGCAAGCGTGAGGTCCTGGGCAAGCCAGGCGGGGAGCGCCGGGCCGCCCGGGACGTGAAACGCGCGCGCGATGTCCGACATCACGACGGCCATGTGATCAATGGGAGGCGAGGCGTGCGACATGCCGTGCATGCTACGGCATACCATGAAGTATTGTCAAATAGGCTAACGATCTACGGCAAGGTGAAGGATGATTCACGGGCCGTGGCACGTGGCCCAAGACACCGGGTCCGGCGCGGGACCGCTACGATGGCCGCCGATGAGCGATGGATCAGCCCTGCGGGCGCACCTGCTGCACCGGGCCGCCCCCGGCCTCGCGGAGCTCCACCCCGCGTCGCAGGCATGGCGCGACGTCGAGCCTGGGTCGCTCGCTCCGATCGTGCTCGTCGCCGGGGGATTCCTCACGATGCCGGGCTGGTACGACGGTCTGGCTGCCGTGCTGCGCGCCCGCGGGGCGGCCGACGTCGTGGTGGCACCGGTCTACCCGCCCGACTGGATCCTGGCCGCGGCGCGCGGCCTGGGTCCCATCACGACCCGCGTGGGCCGGGCACTGCTCGAGGCGGGTTCCCGATCGGCGGGATCGACGGCATCCCGGGGGGCGCCGGTGCTCTACGTCGGCCATAGCGCGGGCGGCCTGATCGGCCGGCTGCTCATGTCCGCCGTCCCGTTCGAGGGACGGACCATGCGCGCGGCCGGCCGGATCGGCGCGCTCGTCACGCTTGGAACGCCGAACGCGGCGAGCCCGGGTGTCTCCGGCGGCGGCCGCTGGGGCCGGCGGGTTGGGGAGGCCGGCACGCGCTTCGCCCAGCGCCACGTTCCGGGCGCGACGTGGGCGCCGACGACCGGCTACGTCAGCGTCGCGTCGCGGTACCTCGTCGGCCGGCTCGACGCGGGGAACGGCCGCGAGCGGTTCCTCCGACGCCTGTACGAGGACGTCCACCCGCAACCGGACCTCGAAACGGTGGAGGGCGACGGGCTGGTCCCGGTCGCGGCCGCGCTGCTGCCGGGCTCGCGCCAGGTCGTGCTGGCCGACGCGATTCACGGCCCGAGCCGGCGCGCCACCTGGTACGGCAGCGCTGGGAGCGTCGACGCCTGGTGGCCGGTCGCCCTGGACGCCTGGCGGGAGGCCCTGCGGGCCCGCCTGTCCGCCGCCGCATGACCGCCGTGCACGCGTCCGGGCGTCGCTCGGGCGGCGTGACGGCCCTGGGGTACGCGAGCTTCGTCCTGCTCGGCTGGAGCGCGCTCCTCGTCCCGGCGCTCGTCCCCGCGATCGAGCGCGACTTCAGCCAGCCCGATGCCGGCGTGGGAGTCCTCTACCTTGTCGCCTCGCTCATGTTCGTGAGCGGGTCGCTCGCCAGCGGGTACCTCATGGAGCGCCTCGGACGGGGCCTCGTCCTGCCGGCCGCGGTGCTCGCCATGGGGGCTGGGCTGGGCGTGGAGTGCCTGGCGCCCAGCTGGGGGCTTTTCGTCGTCGGTGCCGGCATCAGCGGCCTGGGGTCCGGGTCGGTCGAGGTCGGGATCAACGGCCTGTTCCTCGATCGCTTTCACGAGGATCGCGGCCGGGCGATGAACCGGCTCCATCTCTGCTACAGCCTGGGTGCGCTGGCAGCGCCGCTGGCGGTCGGTGCGCTCGTGGAGATGGGCGTTGCGTGGCGCCTCCCGTTTGCGATCACCGGCGCCCTGGTGTTCGCGGTCGCCCTCCGGCTGGGCACCCGCGATCTCGGCGCCCGCCGCGTCGCGGTGGCCGCCCCGACCGTGCGCGGCCTGGGAGCCCGGCGCGTGCCGCTGCCGCTGGTCCTGCTGGCCCTGGCGATCGCCTGCTACGTCGCCTCCGAGAACGGGGTGTCCAGCTGGTTGGTCCGCTTCCTGGGGGACGCGCACGCCGGCGTGGCGACGGTCGCCCTCTCCCTCTTCTGGGCAGGCCTGACGGGCGGCAGGATCGTCGCCAGCCGGTTCGCCGGACGGTTCGCGCCGATCGCGGTCGCGACGGTCTGCGGGCTCGCCGCCGGGGGCGCCATCGTCACGGCCGTGGTGGTCCCGTGGGTCGGGGCGTCGATCGCCCTGTTCGGCGTGGCGGGGTTTGCCTGCGGCCCCGTGTACCCGATGATCATGGCTACCGCGGGCGGTCTGTATCCGGCGCGGTCGAACGCGGTGAGCGGGATCCTCACGGCCGCCGCGGTGGCCGGGTCGGTCGTCTATCCACCATTCATGGGCTTCATCTCGAACGAGATCGGA
>CAZKXK010000149.1:0-6089 GCA_964556585.1 uncultured Anaerolineaceae bacterium | reverse complement strand
AGGGCCTCCTTGCGGCCCTCCGCATCCACCCCGCGCTCCAGGACGAACGGCTCCCCGACCTGCATCCGAATCCGCCCGCCCAGCCGCCAGATCTTCCGGTCGCGCGGCCAGAACAGGTCCGTGTCGATCACCCCGATCGGCAGGATCGGTGCGCCGGTCCGCAGGGCCAGGAGCGTGACGCCGTCCCTGGCAACCTGGAGCGCGCCGGTGGGGCTGCGGGTCCCCTCGGGGAACGTGCCGAGCACGCGGCCGTCGTCCAGGACGGACTTGGCGAGCCGGAACGCCTCCGTGTCGGGAGCGCCGCGCCGGATCCCGAAGGCGCCGTTCATCCGGATGAACGGACCGACGATCGGCCACGCCATCGCCTCCGCCTTCGCCATCCAATGGGCCGGCCGGCCCAGGCTGGACGTCAGCCAGTTGGCGATCAGGGCCGGGTCCGCGTTGGAGTTGTGGTTCGAGGCGAGGATCAACGCGCCGCGCTTCGGGATGTGCTCCAGCCCGGCCACGCTGACATGCGTCGACGACCCGATCAGGATGCGCCCGAGCTGATTCGAGGCCCGGATGGTCCAGGGCAGCCGGTCCCGCGGCAATGCGAACGCAGTCGCCTCCGCCTCGGATCGGGCGCGGCGTGGCGCCTGGCCCGTCATCCTGCGCTGCTCCCGGGTCCGGTGGCCAGGCGGGGCGCCACCACCGCGAGCACGGCCGCGACAGTCTGCTCGAGCGTGTTCCCGTCGGTGCGGACGTGGACTGCATCGCCGGCCGGCCGCGCGGGGGCGATGGCGCGGCCCCCGTCCGCGCCGTCCCGCCGGCGCAGCTAATCCAGGATCGTGCGACCGGCCGCGCTGCCGGGATCGATCCCGCGCTCCTCAGCGCGCCGGGCGGCCCGCACCTCCGTGCTCGCGTCGAGCCAGACCTTCACATCCGCGTCGGGCAGCACGACGGTCCCGATGTCGCGCCCGGCGACCACGATGCCGCCGCGTCCCACCAGCGCCCGCTGGCGGACCAGGAGCGCGGCACGAACCTGCGGCACCCGCGCCACCGCCGAGACGACGCGGTCCACCTCGGGCGTCCGGATCGCGGCGCTGACGTCGCGGCCCTCCACGACGACCCGTTCCAGCCGACCGCCGATGCCCGCCTCCACGGCCACCGACGGGGCGAGCGCGGCGACCGAGGCCCCGTCCGCCGGGTCGACGCCGCGCTGGATGGCCGCCCACGCCAGCGCGCGGTAGAGCAGCCCGGAGTCGAAGAAGCGCAGCCCGAGGGCCGCCGCGACCGCCGCGCCGACGGAGCTCTTGCCGGATGAGCCCGGGCCGTCGAGCGCGATGACCGGTCGCCGCCGCGAAGCTGCCGGGCGGGGAGCGGGCTCGCCGGTCACGGCGTCCCCCGTCGCGCGCTCGCCGCCGTTTCCGGCTGGTACGTGGACGCGCCGAGCCGCCGGACCTCGGCGCCGGTGAGCGGACGGACGGCGCCCGAGGCCAGGTCCAGCCGGAGCGGCCCGATGCGCACGCGGACCAGGCGCGCCACGGGGGCGCCCACCGCCCCGAACATGCGGCGCACCTGCCGGCGCCAGCCCTGGGCCAGCGTCACCCGGTACCAGGCGAGCCCCGCGGCCGGTCGCGGGTCCAGCAGGCGGGCAAGGCTGGCCGTCTCGGTCCGGGTCGCCGAGCGCAGGCCGCCCAGCCGGGCGGTCCCCTCCTCCATCGGGATGCCGGCCGCCAGCGCGGCCCGCTGCTCCGCGTCCAGCGGCACGGCGAATGCAGCCGCGTACTCGCGCTCCACGCCGTGGCGCGGGTGGAGCACCCGGTCCGTCCAGGGCCCGTCGTTCGTGAGCAGCAGCAGGCCCTCCGAGTCGCGATCGAGCCGGCCCACCGGGTAGAGCCTGGCCCCGGGCGGCACGAGCCGGGCCGGAACCAGGTCCAGCACGGTGCGAGCTGCGTGGCGGTCCGCCACCGTCGCCGTGATGCCGGCGGGCTTGTGCATGGCGAAGTGGACGGCCGGCAGGGCCGCCGTCCCGGACACGTCCACCGCCCGGCCGTCGACCGCGATGACGGAACGCGCCGGGTCGGCCTTCTCGCCCAGCGTCGCGACCCGCCCGTCCAGGGTCACCCGCCCGGCGGCGATCAGGGTGTCGGCGCCGCGGCGGCTCGCGACCCCGGCCGCCGCGAGAAGCTTGCCGACCCGCTCGTCCGGCATCAGCGCGGCCCGCCATCGGGCAGGCCGGTGTCGGAAGCAGAAGCTCCTTCGGCCGCAGCGAGCGCGAAGAGCGCGTCGTGCGCGTCGGTGGCGGCCTGGAGCGCGTCCCGCGCATCGACGGCATCCGCCTCCGGGACCGCCAGGCGCTGGGCGACGGCCGCGTCCACGACCGGCAGGTCGTCCAGGCTCGTGAGGCCGAAGCGCTCCAGGAACTCCACGCCGGTCCCGTACAGGATGGGCCGGCCCGGCGCATCGGAGCGCCCCAGCTCCACCACGAGCCGGCGGTGCACGAGGCTCCGGATCGCGTAGTCCGCATCCACGCCGCGGATCCGCTCGATCGTGCTCTTCGTGGCGGGCTGGCGATACGCCACGATCGCGAGGGTCTCCAGGGTCGCCGGCGAGAGGCGGGCCGGGTCGCGGCCGACGTACCGGCCAATCAGCCGCCCCGCCTCCGGGGCCGTCCCAAGCGCGACCCGCTCGGCGTCGACGAGAAGCCGGATGCCGCGCGTCGCGAGGCCCACCTGGAGGTCGCCCAACCGGGCGTCGATGACGTCCGCCGACGCGCCGGTGATCGCCACCAGCTCCCGCCGGGTAAGCGGGCGTTCCGCGACGAACAGGAGCGCCTCCAGCTGCGCGTCGGTGAGCGCGTCTCCGGGGAGGCCGTCCCCGCCGTCGAGCGCGCGTTCGGGCACGGGGTCGTCGCGTCCCGGCGCCGGGTCGGCCGGCGCCGGGACGGACCCAGGTGTCCCGGCCTCGCTCATGCCTCGTCCTCCAGGTCGGCGTCATTCGCGCCGGCGTCCGGGCGGAGTCGACGGCCCCGCGGGAGCGGCGCTTCCGGGCGCGGCACCGGCCGGACAAGGATGGGGCCCCACGGGCGGTCCTGCTCGACCGTCACCTCGCGCCGCTTCACCAGCTCCAGCAGGGCCAGGAACGTCACGGCCGCCACGACCCGATCCCGGACGCCGGCCAGCAGGTCCTGCAGGACGATCGGCCCCGCGCTCGCGAGCGCGGCCCGGATGGCACGCGCCCGCTCGGCCAGCGTGATCGTGCGCGGGACCACGTCGGGCGGCGGCGCCGGCACCGGCGTGACGGCCGCCAGCCGGTCGAGCGCCGCGACCAGGAGCGCGACGTCCAGGCGTGGCGCGTCCGGCGCGACGCCCTCCGCGCGGCCAGCCGCCGCCGCCACGCCCGGCTCGCGACGGACGATGAGCGACCCCTCGAGCGCGCGTGCCTGGAGCGCCGCGCCGGCGTCGCGGAAGGCGCGGTAGAGCAGGAGACGGGCACGCAGCTCCGCCTCCGGGTCGGGGCCGTCGTCGGCGGGAACCGCGCCGGGGGCGGGCGGCCGGGGCAGCATCGCCCGGCTCTTGAACAGGATGAGCTGGCTGGCCACCGCCACGAACGCGGAGATGCTGCCGAGGCGGTCGCCGTCGAGGGTCGCCAGCGCATCCAGGTAGGCCTCCGCCAGGTCGCCCAGCGGCACGCTCAGCACGTCGAGCCGGCGCGCCTCCACGAGCGCCAGAAGGAGCCCCAGCGGGCCCTCCCACTCCGGCAGCCGGACCTCGGTCGCGTCCTCCGGGCGGCGGCGCGCTCCGAAGGCCACGGACGTGGCCGGCGGACGAGGTGCCGGCAGGCCTGCGTCGCCGATCACGGCTCAGGCCGCGTCATCGGCCGCGTGGAGGAGCGCGACGGCCAGCGCGTCCGCCGGCGGAGCGTCCCCCCGGATCAGCCCGGCGGCCCGCGGCCCACAGCCGGCGGCCAGGGCGAGCGCCGCCGAGCGCGCCGCGTGATCACCGAGGCGCGCGATCGCGTCCGCGCCGCCCGGCAGCCGCGCCGCGAGGCGCAGCGCCCGCGGTCCCAGCCGCTCGCCGAGCGACCACGCGACCCGGTGCCAGAGGCGGATCGAGCGCCCCTTGCCGGCGTCGTGGAAGAGCCCGGCCAGCAGCAGGTCGCGGTCGTCGGCCCGGCTGGCGCGCAGGCGCGCGACGACGTCCAGGGCGTGGCGCCGGTCCGCGACCGGCATCCCGTCGAACAGCGCCAGCTGGGCAGGCGTCAGCCACGCCGCTAGCCCGGCACGCTCGGCGGGTGCCACGCGGGCGGCGAGGTGGCGGCCGAGCTGGCGGGCCTTAGAAGCCCACCAGGACCGAGACGAGACCATCCAGGAGCGGGCCGACGACCCGCCCGCCGATCGAGATGCCGTTGATCGGCACGATCATCACCACGATGAGGATGAGGAACCCCCACTGCTCCAGCATCGGCCGGATCTGCCAGGCGGTCCGCGGGTTCATCAGCGCGAACATCACCTTCGAGCCGTCGAGGGGCGGGATCGGGATCAGGTTGAAGATGAACAGGGCCACGTTGATGATGACGAAGACATAGATCACGTTGGCCACGAACAGGCTGGCGTCCGAGTTGACCAGGTTCAGCGCCACGATCACCCGGATGGCGAGCGCGGCGACGCCGGCCATCACGAGGTTCGAGAGCGGCCCGGCCGCCGCCACCCAGGCCTCGGCGCGCCGACCGCCACGCAGCATCGACGGGTTGACCGGCGTCGGCTTCGCCCAGCCGATGATGAAGCCGCCGCCCAGCAGCGCGGACGCGACGAGCAGGAGCGACCCGGCGGGATCGAGGTGGACGATCGGGTTGAGCGTCAGGCGCCCGAACATCTTGGCGGTGCCGTCGCCCAGCCGGTAGGCGGCCAGCGCGTGGCTGAACTCGTGGACCGGGAAGCCGACCACGAGGAAGATCGCCACGGCGACGAGCATGGCGGGATCGATGTTCAGGCCGAGCACGGGGACTCCGGGTATGGGCAGGGATCCCGCGTATGGTAGCCCGGACGGCCGGGTCTACATCGTGGCGAGGATCGCCGTCTTCTTCGCCTCGAAGTCCTCCGGCGTGATGAGCCCCGCGTCGCGGAGCGCGGCAAGCTCGCGGAGCTTCTCCTCCGTCGTCTTGGGGGCGGCGACCGGCACCGCGGCGGGGGCCGCGACAGGCGCCGCGGCCTGGCCCGCCGCGACGGCGTCGGCTCGCCGGTCCTGCTCGACTTCGTGCGCGTTGAGCGCCTCGAGCGGCGCGGTGATGCGGCGCGCCAGCTCGTCCTCGAGGTCCTGCTTGGCGAGCAGCATCGTCTTCTTGAACGTCGGGGCGTGGTGGAGCATCAGGTAGTCGTCCGCGGTCTCCTCGGCCGCCGTCAGGACCTTGAGGTTGCCCCAGTCGAACATCCGCCCGAAGACGCTCTGCTCGAGGATCGCGTCGTTGATCTTCTCGAGGCTGCTGTCGGCGGCCCGCTTGTTGAACAGCCCTTCGACCTTGAGGATGCGCCGGTTCGTGACCGCGTAGTCCTCGGCCCACCAGCGCAGGTAGACCCAGATGATGTTGAGGGCGCCCAGCACGAGCAGCGCCAGCGTCAGCCAGCCGAGCACGTCGCGGGCCGTCCCGCCGACCTTGGCGATGAAGATCGCCAGCAGGAGGGCGATCGCGATCCCCACCATGAGGATCCCCCACTTGGCACCGGTGATCCGACCGAGCGGGTGCTGCCGCGTCCGGTACAGGACGTGCTCTCCCTCCACGAGCAGCGAATCGGTGTAGCGCGCCATCCCAGCTCCCTCCTTGATCGCGGCCCTCAGGCGCGCGGATGTGCCCGAGCGTACACCTCCCGGACCCGCTCGCCGGTCAGGTGCGTGTAGATCTGCGTCGTGCTGATGCTCGCATGGCCCAGCAGCTCCTGGACGATGCGCAGGTCCGCCCCGCCCTCCAGCAGGTGCGTCGCGAACGAATGGCGCAGGGTGTGCGGCGTCACCTTGCCGCCAAGGCCGGCCGCCGCGGCCGCGCGCTTCACGGCATCCCACGCCTGCTGGCGCGTGAGCCGTCGGCCGCGGCTTCCCAGGAAGACCGGCCCG
>CAZKXK010000148.1:4575-6162 GCA_964556585.1 uncultured Anaerolineaceae bacterium | reverse complement strand
GACAACATCGGGCACACTCCGCCCCACGATGTCCGACACCGCCAAGCCGACGTCTCGGGCGAAGGCCGCATTGGCATAGGTGACCCGCAGACCGGGGTAATCGACGATGACGACGGCGTCGGGCGACTCGTCGATGATGGCGGCCAGCCGCCCGCGATCGCTGACCGCTTCGACCCGATCCTCGGCGGCCTGTGCCCGATCGGACGCCGCTCGGACGCGGGCGTCGGATGCGGCGACGTGCAGCCGCTCGAGTTGCTCCGCGATCGGCATGTCGGAGTCGGCGAGCGCTCGCTCGGTCGCTTCGGCACGCAAGTCCCGGAGTCGCGCCGTCGCGTCGCGGGTGGCCGCGGTCGCATCCCGGCCTCCGGCGACTCGAAGCCGGGTTCGGGCGGTTTCCGTCCGGGCCCGACGGGTGGTCAGCCGGCTCACTCGGGATGCTTCGCGGGCCGCTCGCGACGCATCGGGCTTCGCGTCGTCCTCGGTGGTCTCACGGGCTGCGTTGCGGTTGGCGCTTGCCTGATCGAGGTCGGCTGCGCGCTGATCGCTGATCGCATCCGCCTCGTCGCGCTCCGACGCAGTCTGGTCGGCGTGTGACGAGCTCTGGTCGGCGTCCGACGCGGCCTGGTCGGCGTCCGACGCGGCCTGGTCGGCGTCTGACGCGAAACGCTCGACCTTCAGCGCAGATCCATGCGCGGAACGCTCGATCCCGGCGGGGGATCTTGCATGCGTGGGCGTCCTGCTCAAGATACGGCTCCTTACCCCCGGTCCGCGTGTCAGCGCGGTGTCCGATGCAACCGATAGGGCAAGGTGGCTTCAGACCGGAGACGATTCCACCCTCGACGCTAGCACGAGGATCTCCCGCGTCATGACGCCTCGTAACAAAGCGCTTCACCAGGCGCGGGGGACGCCCTATCGGCGAGCGCCCCTTTACCCGTGCCCCCTTCGTGCCGACCCAGCGGCGGGCTCGCCTCTGCCAGAGACGACCGGTTACGTCGCTCCGGGCCAGTCAGCCAGATGCCGTAGACGGACCCATCGACTTCCCGGTCGTGACCCTGGAACGTCTACGATGGCGGCATGAGTGAGTCGGACGCGAGCCAGGGCAAGTCGGCATCGGAGCAGATCTCGAAGAGCTTCGCCGAGCTCGGGGACTGGCGCGGGGAGACTCTCGGCAGGATGCGCACGCTGATCAGGGAAGCGGACCCGGACGTCGTCGAGGAGTGGAAGTGGGTCAAGCCCGCGTCCCCGGGCACCCCGGTCTGGTCGCACGACGGCCTGATCTGCACCGGCGAGTCCTACAAGAGCGTCGTGAAGCTGACCTTCGCCAAGGGCGCGTCCCTGCCGGATCCGGCTCACCTCTTCAACTCGAGCCTCGAGGGAAACGTGCGCCGCGCGATCGACATCCACGAAGGTGAAGAGGTCGACGGGTCCGCCTTCAAGGAGCTCGTTCGCCAGGCGGTCGCGCTCAACAGCGCGGGCACGTCGAAACGGTCGAAGAAGGCGAAGCCCTGACGGTTCCGCTCCCGGGGGAGGCATCGTTCGCGGCGCCCGGCTGCGCGATGCGCACGCCGATCCGCGCCGTCGCTGATC
>CAZKXK010000148.1:0-4565 GCA_964556585.1 uncultured Anaerolineaceae bacterium | reverse complement strand
TGGCCTCGCCGCGGCGCCCCGGCTCCGTGATGGGTACGCCAATCCGCGCTTTCGTCGATCGTGACGCCGCTGGGGTCCGCCAGGCTGTCCGCGTCGGTCAGCGCGATTGGTCGTTCGGTCGGTCGGTCTCCTTCACCAGCCGGGCCATCGCGTCGAGCTCGGGCTCGTAGATGTGCGCGGTCTTCACGTGGATGACCAGCCCGCCGGTCGACAGGCCGGCTCGCGCGGCGATCTCCCGCTGCAGCGCCGCGAGCTCGACCAGGTTCCCGTACGCCTTCTTGCCGAGATCCAGGCTGTGCGCGTACACGACCAGCTGGACGCGCCCGTCCGGCGCCCACGCGTCGATCAGGCTGATGCACGGGATGTACGTCGAGTCGGTGGCCGGCTGGAAGGTCGTGATCGTGGCGTCGCGCGCCCCGGGATCGGCAACCAACCGGGAGACGAGCCAGGCCACCTGGTCGCGGCCCGTGCCCGCGTAGTCGCGTAGTCGCCGGGCATAGGAGTCTGCCCCGCCCAGCTCGGCGACGGCCCCGGGCTCGCGGAAGTTGGCCTGCATCCAGGCCAGCCAGGCCGGATCGCCCAGGCGCGCGATCAACGGGTCGTCGGGATCCGGCTGTCCGACAGAGATGGTGAGCAGGGCGATCTCGCGGGTCGGCTCGGCCCCCCATCGGGCGGGCCGTCCCTCGCGCAGGACGAGCGCCGCAGCCGCCAGCCAGGCTCCGCCCAGCGTCGCGGCCCCGATCGACCGCGTGACCGGCACGCTGCCGGGGTCACCGGGTCCGCTACCGTCAGGCCGGGGGCCGCCGGGCACGACCGGATCGGCGAGACGCGCGGCGGTATCGCCGGGAATGTGCTCGTCCATCTCCCCTGCGCGGATCTCCTCGTGGTGGGCGGATGTGCCACCCATCATCGCGGCCGCGCGCGCCGCGGTCCACCCCCGGGCACGGGCGTTGGGCCGCGCCTGTCGCAGGCGGTCGTGTCGCGCCGAAAGGATGGACACCAACGGACCTCTGGCACCTGTTCGGGTCTTCGGCGGACGAACAGGGTGGAGCGGTCTTCACGGTCTCCTGCCGCGGACCACGCCACGAGGTCCCGGAACCGCACATGATTCCCGTCGCCGTCCTTCGCACGCGCGGAGCCGCCGGTCCGCCAGGGCGGGCGCTGCCACCTGGCGCCGCCCATCCCGATCGAGCCCGGCGGGCTGACGGCGGGCTCGCGCTCGATCGGATCCTTGTCGCCCTCGTCGCCGGCGGCTGGGCCATCACGGTCGCCTTGCTCGCCTCCGGCCTGGGGGACCCTGCCGCCCGGCGCGCGGTCGCCGACGTGGGCGAGGCCGCCCTGGACCTGCTGGCAGTCGCGATCGTCCTTCGCGCCGCGTGGCGCATCGACGTCCGCCGAATTCGCCTGGGCTGGCTCGTGCTGGCCACCGCGATGCTGGTCTACGCCGTGGGCGACCTGACATGGGCGTGGCTGGACCTCGGCGGCGGCAGCACGGCCTCCCCGTCGATGGCCGACGTCGCGTACGTCGCCTATTACCCGATCGTCGTCGTCGCCCTCTTCATGTTCCAGCGGGCATCCTCGGCCCGGCGCGACACGCTGCGGCTCACGATCGACTCCCTGATCGTGGTCATCGGCGGCGGCATCGTCGTCTGGCACACGCTCTTCCGACCCGTTCTCGCGTCCCTGAACCCTGATCCGGTGAGCGCGGGGCTCGCGCTCGGCTACCCGATCGGCGACCTGGTGCTCCTGTTCGGCGTCGCCGCGACCGCGTTGCGCCACCCGCCCGAGATCGACTCCAGGGCCCTCGTCGCACTCGTCGGCGGCCTGGGGCTCATGTTCGTCGCGGACGTCGGCTACGGGCAGCTGAACCTCACGGGTTCGTTCGGCCTCGAGCGCTGGCCCGACATGATCTATCTCAGCTCCACGCTGCTGATGGCCCTCGCGGGCTACTTCCAGGCGCATCCAAGCGCGACGGCGGAGGGACGCGGGACGGCGCTGAGCCGGTGGCTCCTGGGCCTGCCGTATGTCGCGCTCATGGCCGGCTACTCGGTCCTGATCGCCCTCGCCGTGGGCAGGGTCACGGGTGAGCTGCTCGAGGTGCTGTACGCCGCGGTCGTGCTGACGGCCATGGTCCTGGTCCGCCAGGAGCTCGTGCTGCGCGACAACAGCCGCCTGCTGGCCGAACAGGCACGCCGGGAGTCGGAGGAACGATTCGGGGCGCTGGCCGCGAACAGCTCCGATGCCGTCGTTTTGGTCGATCGCGAGGGGGTCGTGACCGACGCCACGCCGCAGGTCGGGCGCGTCCTCGGGGTTGACCTCGCCCAGCTCGTGGGCCGCCCGATCTCACGGTTCGTTCACGCCGACGACGCGGAACGAGTGGAGACGTTCATCGCGGACGTGGCGGCCGGTCGGTCGGTGACCGGGCCGCTGGAGTGGCGCCTGTGGGATCAAACCGGCGTCTGGCGCCAGGTGGAGTCGATCGCCGCCAACCTCCTCGACGACCCATCCGTCGGCAGGATCGTGCTCACGACGCGCGACGTCCGGGAACGCAAGACGCTCGAGCGGCAGCTCGCCCAGGTCGCCCTGCATGACCTCCTGACCGACCTCCCGAATCGCACCCTGTTTCACGACCGGGTGGGGCAGGCGCTGGCAAGCGCCGCCGAAGGCGATCGGAACACGACCGTGTTCTCGCTTGGCCTCGACGGCCTCAAGCGAGTGAACGACAGCCTGGGGCACCCGGTCGGCGACCAGGTCCTCCAGGAGGTTGCCCGCCGGCTGGGAGCCTCGGTTGGCGCCGCCGACACGTGCGGGCGACTGGGCGGGGACGAGTTCGGGGTCCTGCTCGACGGCGACTCGACACCGGCCGATTCGCTCGCCGGGGCGGAGCGCATCCTGGCCGCCATCAGGGAGCCAATCGACCTCGCCGGCATCCCGACGCACATGACCACGAGCCTGGGCGTCGCCTCGGCAGAGCCGGGCAGTGCCGATGCGCGAAGGCTGCTGCGAAACGCCGACATGGCGAGATCCGTTGCCCGGAACGAGGGCGGCGATCGAGCGGTCGTCTTCGAGCCCACGATGCAGGAGACGGTCCAGGCCCGGTTCGAGCTCGAGCTGGAGCTGCGTCGAGCCATCGACCAGGCCGAGTTCGTGCTGAACTACCAGCCGATCGTCGACCTGCGGAGCGGTGACCTCGTCGAGGCAGAGGCGCTCATCCGCTGGGATCACCCCACCCAGGGACGGATCGCCCCGAGCGTCTTCATCCCCCTTGCCGAGGAGTCGGGCCTGATCGACGAGATCGGGACCTGGGTCCTGCGGACGGCGTGTGTCGAAGTCGCCCGGTGGGCTCAGCTGTCCCCCGGCCGCGTGCCCCGCGTGTCGATCAACCTGTCGGCCCACCAGCTCGCCGATCCACAGTTCGCATGGACCGTCCAGGCGGCGATGGCGCACGCGGGTGCGACCCCCAGCTGGGTCACTCTCGAGCTCACCGAGAGCATGCTGATGCAGAACAGCTCCGCCTCCCTCGAGCGACTCCACGCCATCCGCGCCCTGGGCGTCCAGATCGCCATCGATGACTTCGGGACCGGGTACTCCTCGCTGGCGTACCTGGAGCGTCTCCCGGTTACCCATGTGAAGATCGACCGGTCGTTCGTGACCCCGCTCAACGATCCGGCCCGGGGGGACGGCGTCGTCCGTGCGATTGTCGAGATCGGGCGTGCGCTCGGCCTGACAACGGTGGCCGAAGGGATCGAGACGCCGGCCGAGCTCCGTCGGCTGCGCGAACTGGGTTGCCCGCTGGGCCAGGGCTACCTCTTCGCGAAGCCCCTGGAGCGGGACGCGATGGCCGATCTCGTCGCACGCCAGGGACCCGCCTTCGCGCGCCAGGTCGCGCTGGCCGGCGGAGATGGAACGGCTCGGAGGCCGAGAGCCGCTCGCGCCGCCGTGAAGTCCGTCGCCCGGCGGCACGCGACTGCCCGGCGCTGAGGCGTCCGAACCGTCGGACGAGGCGCGGCCTTTACGGTGACGCCGTGGAGGTCCCCGCGCGGGCCGTCATCCCGGGCCCCGGGCCTGGCGCGGCGATCACCGCCGGGGCGGCCGCATGTCGTCCAGGTAGCGGCCGGTCGGCGCCACGGTGGCGTCCTGCGGGTACAGCCCGAACCGGATCGCGTGGCGAGCCCACTCGGGGTCGTCGGGCGCCCAGGTGTGCGCCAGTGTGCCGTCCGTGTCGTGCTGGGCAATGGAACCGTCGGCGCCCAGGACGAGCGTGCCGCCCTCCGCCAGCTGGAGCTCGCGCCGCTTGTACCGGCGGCCGTGCGCGGCGGGGCTGGGCGCGGGATGGGTCGGATCGGGTTCGGTGCTCATCTCAAGGTCTCCTCGTAGAGGTCCAGCATGCGCCCGGTTGCGCGAGGGCGCACGGGACGCGCACCTCGCGGCTTCGGGGCGCACCTCACGGCTTCGAGGCGCACCCCTCACGAGTTCGCGAGCAGCCGGCGAGCAAGGCGGATGATCGGCGCGGCCGATGTGCCAAGGGTGGATGGATAGATCATTGCGACGCTGGCTTCGCCGAT